>CAZVLV010000089.1:0-6110 GCA_964628015.1 uncultured Aquiluna sp.
AATCAACTCCAGTTGATGTTGAAGCGGTCGTCCAGTCTTTAGTACCAATTCATCTTGACCCAAATAGGATTCAGCCAGTTCCCTGCCAAAAAGTTCTGGCACGGTGCGCCCAAGAACATCAGCCGACTTAAGCCCCAAACGTGCACAAAACCCTTCATTGGCATAGACATGTCGGTCTTCAAGATCCTTCACCGATCCCAGCACCTGTGGGATTCCATCCACCAGTTGGCGGAACAGCACAACTGCAGGATTTTGTATCAATTCGACATCCACCGACACACTCTGACACAAGACAGCCCCGATTGGATAGGGGCATGACCTCGGAACTCACCACCAGCATCCCCGTGATGCCCTCGGATGACGAACTCATTGCACTCGCGCAGGCGCGTGCCCTCGCACTCCTCGAGGTCTCTCTCGCCGATACGTCGAGGAAAGAAGCCTCTTCAGCTCAACGCCTCTCTCGGCTCTTGGCAGATGAATCCGGTCGTGACCTTCTTTTAGATCTCACCGATCAAGTACTGCGGATTCGTGATCCCAAGCGGGCCGCGCGTCGCCTCGCTGACCTCACGGAATCCGGGGTCCCCCAATCACTCGGAGGATTCGACCGATTCGGCTTGGCATCCCTTGGCAAGGTGGCACCGCTGATTCCCGGCATTGCCGACAGAGCGGTGGATTGGCGAATTGCCAAGGACACTTCCGGTGTGATTTTGCCCGCAGAAGATCCTGCGTTCAGTAAATACATGCGTGATCGGAAAACCGATGGCTTCCGACTCAACATCAACGTTCTCGGTGAGTCGATTCTGGGAGACCAGGAAGCGACAACACGCACCGACATGGTGCGCAATCGCATTCAACGACCCGATGTGAATTATGTATCCGTCAAGATTTCCGCAATCTGTGCGAATCTTGATGTTTTGGCAAAAAAGGAATCGCTCGCACGTATTGAAGAGCGTCTAATTGATTTGTATCGGGCCGCTGCGGCGACTACTCCACCCACATTTGTAAATCTGGATATGGAGGAATACCGCGACCTAGAACTGTCAGTCGAATCTTTCATGACAGTGCTATCCATGCCGGAGTTCAAGAATTTTCAGGCTGGCATTGTGTTGCAGGCGTACATCCCGGACAGCCACAGTGCATTGATCACACTCATTGACTGGGCCAATGAGCGCTACCGCTCTGGGGGCGCCCCCATCAAGATTCGTTTGGTTAAAGGCGCAAACCTTGCCATGGAATTTGTGGAAGCTGAGTTACACGATTGGCCACAGGCACCGTACCCCACCAAACACGACGTTGATGCCTCATACAAGGCAATGTTGGAAACAGCGGTTACCCGCTCTGATCGCGGTGCAGTTCGCCTTGGCATTGCAAGCCATAACCTGTTTGAAGTTGCATGGGCGCTCACTCTTCGCGACCTGCTCGATGCACACGACATCATTGATATTGAAATGCTGGAAGGAATGGCTCCCCCGCAATCCCGTGCGGTGCGAAATGACGCCGGTGACCTCCTTCTGTACTCACCAGTGGTAGCCAAGGAAGATCGCGATGCGTCTATTGCGTACCTATCTCGCCGACTCGATGAGAACTCAGCTCCAGAAAATTTTCTGCGCGCACTTTTCGATATCACTCCTGGCTCACCCGAGTGGAATCGTCAAGCTGAATGGTTTCGCAATTCAGTACATGAGCGTCACACGGTTTCGCGCGTCTCCCGCCGCACCCAAGACAGGCGCCAACAAATAATTCGCTACCCGGTTGATGGCACCTTCATACCCAGTGTTGACACTGATTTCACTCTTCCAGCCAACCGCGAATGGATCGAATCCTCTTTCGCATCTACGACAATCCCACAACCAGAATTGGTAGAGACCGTCACGGAAGTGGATGCAGCAGTAGAACGTGCACACGTTGCGCAACAGCAGTGGCAGAGCATGTCTTTTGCAGCCCGTCGCGTTGTACTGGCTCAAGTTGCTGAGGTCATGGAGCAGCATCGTGGTGAAACGCTTGTAGTCATGGCGAAAACCGTGGGCAAAACAGTTCGCGAAGGTGACCCGGAAGTGTCCGAAGCCATTGACTTCGCAACCTATGCCGCTCACTCCACCATTGCACATGAAGAGTTCATCTCGAGCGGGCTCATCTGGACACCCCACCGACTCGTGCTTGTGGCCGGCCCGTGGAATTTCCCATCTGCAATTCCCAACAATGGTTTGGTGAGTGCCATTGCAGCGGGCAGCGCCGTGATTCTCAAGCCCGCACCAGAAGCGCGGGCTGTCGCAGCAGCACTCGTTCAACAACTCCACGATGCCGGTGTGCCACAGGATCTGGTTCAGTTGGTCTGCACACCTGACAACGAAGTGGGCAAACACCTGGTGACCCATCCGGGAGTGGACATGGTCATGCTCACCGGCAGTCTCGAAACAGCACAGATGTTCCAGTCGTGGAAACCAGATATGTATCTCAACGCGGAGACAAGTGGCAAGAACGCCATGGTGATTACAGCCGCCGCTGACATTGACCAAGCAATCAAGGAACTCGTGAAGTCGGCATTTGGTCACGCCGGGCAAAAGTGTTCTGCTGCAAGTCTGGCAATCATTGAAGCCTCTGTGTACGACGACCCTGATTTTCATGTCCGCCTTGCTGATGCTGTGAGTTCATTGACTGTGGGTGAGGCCACTGACTTCAACAACATGGTTGGTCCGGTCATCACCACTCCCACCGGCAACCTTCTCCGCGCGCTGACCACACTCGAACCAGGTGAAAGCTGGTTGGTGGAGCCACGCAAGATCAATGACACCACTTACACACCCTGTGTCCGCAAGGATGTTCAACCACATTCCTGGTTCCACCTCACTGAGTGCTTCGGTCCAGTTCTTGGCTTAATGCGCGCCACTGATCTTCATCATGCAATCGAATTACAGAACGCTCCGATCTACGGACTCACCGGCGGATTGCAATCACTTGACCCGAAAGAAATCGATCTATGGACTGATCGTGTGCAGGTGGGTAATGCCTACATCAACAGGCATATCACTGGTGCCATTGTTGAACGCCAACCATTTGGCGGGTGGAAGAAATCGAGTATTGGTCCAGGGACCAAACCTGGCGGGCCGAATCATCTATCCGGTTACGGCACATGGTCGCAACCACAACTTGATTCCTCGAGCAATGACTACCGGAAACAATGGAATGAGTATTTCACTCAGGAGCATGATCCATCCGGATTGCTCAGCGAATCAAATGTTTTGCGCTACTTGCCCATCGATAAAGTTTTTGTTCGGTGCAGCGACCCGACAGCCCCCGAAATCGATCTCTTGCGCGAGGCGTCTCGGGTCACGGGTGTGCCCCTGGAAATCTCTGTTCGCAGCCAAGAATCAGAAGCAGCTCTTGGCACGCGGCTTGGTAGAAGTACAGGTGAAGTGAGACTGCGGATTCTCGCGCCCGCCACACTCGAGCTCTTTGAATTAGCAAACAAGCACGGGGTGTGTGTCGATACCGCGCCTGTCACGCACGTGGGTCGGCTCGAATTGACCCACTGGGTGAAAGAGCAGTCAATCTCTCGGACCATGCACCGCTACGGGCGACTACTCACCAAGTCCTGAAAGATCATTGGGTACATCCGCCGCACATTCTTCCAGTGCTTCAAGTGGAACCGCTTCGAGTGCGGCTTCATTGGTGGCCGCGAGCACCACAGGGGCCTTCACACCATCTTCATATGCCTGCAGCCATCGGCCTGCACACACTCCCCAGCGATCTCCCGGCTTGAGGCCAGGAAAATCGAATTGTGGAAGTGGTGTAGACAAATCATTTCCCACTGATTTCTGATGTTCAAGGAATTCCGCTGTCACCACCGTGCACACGGTGTGCGAGCCAAAATCATCAGGTCCGGTATTGCAATAACCATCGCGATAGAAACCGGTGAGTGGCTCCACACTGCACACCTCAAGTGGCTCTCCATGAACATTGAGCTGATCCATGCTCTGAGGCTAGCGCGGATCGATCACAAGTGCCGTCGGAACCGGTCAGCATCCAGCTGCGTCCTAGGAAACATCATGCACAACACAAAGACCATGTTGACAGCAAGATTCGCTGCCCTACTCTCGATATTCTTAACCTTCGGTGTGATCATGGGCGGGATCGCGGTAGCCGCTCCTTCGCCGCCTTCTGTTGTGACCCCGGCCATGGTTGCAACCGAGATTGCAGATTTCCGTGCAACTAACGGCAACCTCATGAACTCATACCTCGCGACATATGGGACGCGCTTCACAGCCCAAGAAAGATCTGCCTTCACACAAGCCAAGTCACGAGCAGATCAGAGCCTGCTATCACTTCAACGAGCAACCTCAGTCATCGATCGACTCTCCACATCAGGCGCCTCCAAGTCCCGTTTATCTAAGGCGAGTCTGGCCGCGCAGCGCTCGTATGCCAGGGCATATGCGGAAGCGGAGACAACCCAACAATCATTAGAGCCCATACTCCGTAACCGGCTCTCCTTGTTGGAATCCCTCAATGCCTATCGCGACTATTCCCAAGCGATGTCGGATTTCACGGTGATCGGTGACAGCATCAATGAAATTGCCGACCGATACACTCAACCCTCGAATGGCCGCAAGGCTTCGCGGGTGTAGTGAAATGGCATCACACAACCTTCCCAAGGTTGGAGCGCGGGTTCGATTCCCGTCACCCGCTCAGAATGAGTGGGTCCCGCGAATCGGGAGGAGCACAGCGACGGATCCCGTCACCCGCTCAGAATGAGTTGCTCGCGTGATTGTTACTTCACGACCTTGATGGTTCGCGTCACATTCATGGCCGTAAAGCCCGGTAACGCAGGTGAGAACTCACGCAGAGTGAATGTCCCGTTCTTGGCGCCAGGCTTGAGGACTGCTCTCACTTGGGCAAAGTCACCGTTGTAGCGGAATGTCACAGACTTCACGGTCGAAGAACGGTTAATGGCACTCAATTGGGCCTCACGGCCAGCATTTGTATCCAGGTTGGCCGTGTCGTTAAAGGTCTTCCAGGTGTTGCTCTTCACCTTCGGGCCACCGCCGGTCCACGAAGGTCCGGCCAAAGTTTGCTGCTGAACCGGAGGTGGGGTGGGGGCATTGGCGGTGTTCTGCGTAACGCTCACCCAGTCGCTCCATCCTTGAGCATTGGCTGCAGAGACACTGAAGGTGTACGCCGATCCAGCTGTCAAGGTGCCGACATTCGCGTTCGTAGCCTGGACGGTGATCTGACCACTAGTGGGGCCCGTCCACTTCACGATGTATCCAGAGATGGCAGAGCCTCCACTTTTGCTCGGCGCATTCCAGTTAAGGGAAATGGCATTGGCCGAGACACCGGTGACTTTGAGATTCTGTGGCTTAGTAGGAGCTCCGGTCTGCGGAGCTTGGGCGATGCTCACTCTCTTGGAAGCTTGACCAACCGTATTGCTACCACCCAGGAGCTGCTGAGATGCAAACGTTGTAACAACGAAAGATCCACTGTTTGTGGGTGTCCAGTTCATGGTTGCCGTCCATGTTGCAACCGGAGTAAATGAGCCATTGCTGACGGGTGTGCACGTTCCCGTAATGGTGCCAAGGTCGGTGCTGTTACCGATCTGGAAGTCGAAGCTCACGTCTCCTGCTTCGTCATCGCATGAGGTATCGGCTGCGTTGGAGACGTAAGTGGCCGTCAGCACCTGATTCACACCCACCGTGCCGTTGCCAGCAGACAAGGTGGTTGTTCCGCTCTTAGCCGAAACAGGTGTAGCCAAAGCAAGCGCAGCGGTCATCGCTCCAACGCCCACTATCGCAACAACCCGTGCAGTTCGCTTGTCCATGGACTTCTCCTTCATTTAATCAGCATTCACTCAGATACAAAAACATTGACCCCATTGGGCAGATCCCCACTCTATCTCTCAGGCCGAGAGACTCCTAGATACGCCCTATCGCAAACGGTTCATTTCCGCATGCCAAATCCACCAAGGTGGATAGGCGCGAACCAGCAACTTGTCAGGCAAAAAACGCTTTAACGTGGAAGTATGACTTCCCACAGGAACTCCGACAATTTCTATGGGCACTGGAAGGTTCTGAATGGATCCGTCTTCTCTCCCAGACTCCCTCGATGAATTGTGTTCT
>CAZVLV010000090.1:0-6105 GCA_964628015.1 uncultured Aquiluna sp.
CCAGTTGCCCATGCACTCGCTTGGGCAAGTTCATGGCCGGCCGCCTGGATAGCAACACTTGCACACTACTTCGCCCAATGGCCCACTCTCACGGGTCTGCAAATGATCGCGGCTGTACTCACCATCGTCTTGTCCGTTGTCGCAATTACACGGTTGAAGCGAATTAACTTCCCACCATTGTTCTTTGTGATTCCGATTGTGTGTCTGGCCTTCCTTGTTACGCGTGTGAACTCATTAGATTCCTGGGTACCTGAGAACTGGTTCATGGCGATGTGCGATGTGGGGCAAGGCGATGCAATAGTGCTGAAGAGTGAGTCGGACGGAGTTATTGTGGTCGATGTAGGTCCCACACCCGAGTTAATCAACGAATGTTTAGAACAGCTCAACGTGGATCAGATAGATGCGGTCATCATTAGTCATTTCCATCGAGATCATGTGGGTGGATTAGCAGGGGTATTTCACGGAAGGAGTGTGGCATCGTTGTATGTCACACCACATCAAGAACCGTTGGATCAATATGAGTACGCCGCCTCGGTCATCCCATCTTCGCTTCCCATGGAACAGATGAAAGCGGGGCAAGTGTGGAACATTGGAGATAATCAACTGCGCGTGCTGTGGCCTGACCGAATTCTTCAGGCAGGTTCAGTCCCAAATAATGCCAGTGTTGTGATCCTGTTTGACACTCGTGATGTGAGCATTCTTTTGACGGGAGATATCGAGCGGGAAGCTCAAGCTGCGATTATGCGTGCTTATCCGCACTTGAACGCAGATATCGTGAAAGTTCCTCACCACGGTTCACCGAATCTGGATCCTGAATTTGCGGAGTGGGCCGGCGGGGATATCGCGCTCTTTAGCGTGGGTCACGGCAATGATTATGGACACCCCTCGGAAATATCGCTGCTGGAATGGGGTAATTCCCGACAATTTCGGACCGACCAACAAGGATCCATTGCCCTGCACATGGATCCCAGGGGAGGGCTTAAGGTCAGTACGGAAAACTGACGGAGGGGCATGCCATGATGGGGTGTGGCCAGCAGAATGACGGTGTGCGTCGGGGGAGAGTCGGTCCTGATTGATCGCGCCACGCGCAGTGCGTTCAGTGAGGCCAGCAAAGCCTCGCCGGGAATAACTCGAGTAGTGGTGAATTCGGCTGATGAAAATGCCGGTGCCAACATCATTCAGGCGTGCGCCCCAACACTGTTCGGCGAAGATGTTTTTGTCGTTGTTGAGGGGGTGGACAATCTCAATGACGAGTCAGTTGATCAACTGAAGTCTGTGATTGCTGAACTGCCCGAGAATGTGTGGTTACTCCTCACCCATCCCGGCGGCATGAAGCGCAAGCCATTAATTGATGCCGTAGTGGCAGCTGGTGGAGCGAAAATCGAGTGCAAGGAACTGCGGCGAGGCAGGGACACCACCGACTTCTTGATCAAGGAAGTGAGTCGTAGAAAAAGAAAGATGACGCCGGAGGCACTCAATGTCTTGATGGAGTCCTTGGGACAAGATTTACCCGCACTCGTGAACGCCATCGATCAGTTATGCAGCGATGTCATCGAAGACCCGATCGACGAACATCACATTCGAGCTCAGATAGAGGGAACCGCGCCCATCAGTGGCTTTGTTATCTCGGACACAGTGTGGGAGAGAAAGGCTCGAGAAGCTCTCACCCTTCTTCGACAAAGTTCATTAGAAACAGATCCTGGTCGACTGGGGGTCACGACCGTTACGGCCTTGACCAGCGGGCTCAGATCGTTAATTGTGGTGGGCGGTTCTGCTCCCGGTGCATCTGACAATGAAGTTGCTCGCGATGCCGGTGTTCCACCATGGAAAGTTAAGACTTTGCGTCATCAATGGTCGCGCTGGAGCGGTGATCAACGCAAATTAGCCGGAATGATCGTTGCTCTTGCAGATGCAGATCCCGCGATGAAAGGTGGAGTGAACCTAGGAAGTTCACTAGATCCTGAACAGAAACTTTTTGAGTTGGAAAAATTAATAACCCGCGCCAGTAGTTAGCGCGGGCTATTGCAAAGAATGAGTGTGGAAAAGAATTTAGAGGGAATCAGCCTTCTTTGAGATTGCTGATTTGCGGTTGGCGGCCTGATTGCTGTGGATTACTCCCTTGCGCACAGCAATATCAAGTTCGCGGTTAGCGGCACGAGCTGCCTCGGTTGCTGCGGCTTTGTCGCCGGTCTCTGCTGCCTCACGGAACTTGCGCACCGCAGACTTGAGGGATGACTTCACCGACTTATTACGAAGGCGAGCCTTCTCGTTGGTGAGAATGCGCTTCTTCTGCGACTTGATATTCGCCATAACAGTTGTTAACTCTCAGTTCTCGGGGTGGTGATACCCACCGCAGGCTTTACCCGGTAAATCCCGCTGGAAGGTACTTGCTCTGTGAGCCTGCCAAGAGTACCCGTACGCTAGGGCGTGCCCCCTCAGGGGGTATTCCAGCAGCCCGAACGACCAACCCCGAAGCAACACCGTGAGGAAGTACGTGACCATTCCGCAGCCCGGATCCACCGATCCGGCGATTGTGCGCAATTTCTGCATTATTGCCCATATTGATCACGGGAAATCCACGCTTGCCGACCGCATGCTCCAGCAAACTGGATTGGTCGACGATCGCTCCATGCGAGCCCAATATCTCGACCGAATGGACATTGAGCGTGAGCGGGGAATCACCATTAAATCCCAGGCCGTCCGGCTGCCATATACCTCACAGTCTGGGGAGAATTACGTTCTCAATTTGATCGATACTCCAGGGCACGTGGACTTCACCTATGAAGTGTCCAGGTCCCTGGCTGCCTGTGAAGGTGCGGTTCTCTTGGTCGATGCTGCCCAGGGAATTGAAGCTCAAACCCTCGCCAACCTCTATCTGGCCATGGAGAACGATCTGGAAATCATTCCGGTGCTGAACAAGATTGATTTGCCCGCCGCTCAACCGGAGAAATATGCCGCAGAGCTGGCTCACATTATTGGCTGTGACCCTGCAGAGGTCCTAAAGGTTTCCGCAAAAACTGGTGAAGGCGTAACCGAGTTATTGGAACGAGTCGTGGAAAAAGTTCCTGCGCCAAAAGGTGACCCGAATGCGCCCGCTCGTGCGTTGATCTTTGATTCGGTCTACGACACCTACCGTGGTGTGGTCACATATGTTCGAGTTGTTGATGGTCGCATTGCCACGCGCGACAAAATCGAAATGATGTCTCTTGGAACAACCCATGAGCTCCTTGAAGTGGGTGTTATCTCACCTGAGCCAGTAGCCACCAAAGGCTTGGGTGTTGGCGAGGTGGGTTATTTAATTACCGGAGTGAAAGATGTGCGCCAATCACGCGTTGGTGACACTGTGACCACGGCCGTTCATGGTGCAACGGAGAATCTTGGTGGTTATCGCGATCCGAAACCAATGGTTTTCTCAGGTCTCTACCCACTTGACGGCTCTGACTACCCTGAGTTGCGCGATGCCCTTGACAAGCTCAAACTCAACGATGCTGCTCTTACCTATGAACCCGAAACTTCACTCGCCTTGGGATTTGGTTTTCGCTGTGGCTTTCTAGGACTTCTGCATTTGGAAATTGTGCGCGAGAGACTTGAACGAGAATTCAATCTCGATCTCATTTCCACAGCGCCAAACGTGATTTATCGGGTTGTCACTGATGCGGGTAAGGAAATCACTGTGACAAATCCGAGTGAGTTCCCCGACACCAAATTAGCAAAAATCTTTGAACCCACGGTTCGGGCCACAGTGATCCTCCCCTCTGAATTTGTCGGAGCGGTCATGGAACTGTGTCAGGTGCGGCGAGGCACCCTGTTGGGCATGGACTATCTCTCGGAGGATCGTGTCGAGTTGAGATACACCTTGCCCATGGCGGAGATTGTGTTTGATTTCTTTGATCAGCTTAAATCAAAAACTCGTGGATACGCCTCCTTGGATTATGAACCCACGGGCGAACAGGACGCTGATTTGGTCAAGGTCGATATCTTGTTGCACGGCGACCCAGTCGATGCTTTCAGTGCAGTTGTGCATCGTGATAAGGCGTATGCCTACGGCGTGTCCATGGCCCAGAAACTCAAGGAACTCATTCCCCGGCAGCAATTTGAAGTCCCCATTCAAGCTGCCATTGGTTCTCGGATCATTACCCGCGAAACTGTGCGTGCCATGCGCAAAGACGTGCTTGCCAAGTGTTACGGCGGCGATATCTCCCGCAAGCGAAAGTTGTTGGAAAAACAAAAAGAAGGCAAGAAGCGCATGAAAATGGTTGGCCGTGTGGAGGTTCCACAGGAGGCGTTTATTGCAGCGTTGTCAACCTCGGATGCCCCGACAAAGAAATAGCCGTGGCACCGATCTCCCTCTACGTGCACATTCCATTTTGTGCAAGCAGATGCGGATACTGTGACTTCAACACCTACACAGCGTCAGAGCTAAGCGGTGGTGTTCACCAAGAGACCTTTCACGAGGTTCTCAAACAGGAAATTGCATTTGCTGCACGCAGCCTCGATCAACCAACGATCTCCACAGTTTTCTTTGGTGGAGGTACCCCCACGCTTATTGGTTCGGGTGCTTTGAACAACATTGTGGAATTCATCGGGAGTAGCTTTCCCCTGAGTCCTGAGGTGGAAATCACTACGGAGGCTAATCCGGATAGCGTTGATGCCAGGATGTTGGCCGAACTAAAGGCGGGAGGCTTTACTCGCATCTCGATAGGCATGCAAAGTTCATCGACTCACGTGTTGCAGGTCTTACAACGAACGCATACTCCCGGTGCAAGCGAACGAGCAGCGCGGCTTGCGCGAGATGCTGGTTTTGAGCACGTAAATATGGATCTGATCTATGGCACTCCCGGTGAAACCGATGCCGATGTCCGAGCGAGTGTGACAGCTGCAGTGGAATCTGGCGTAGACCATATTTCTGCATATTCTTTGATTGTCGAAGATGGCACGGCTCTTTCTCGCCGAGTGAATTCGGGAGAGTTGCCAGCACCTGATCAAGATGTGTGTGCTGATCGCTATGAAATCATTGATCAACTTCTTTGCGAGGCAGGCATGACGTGGTACGAGGTCTCTAATTGGGCCCGTCCAGGTGGGCAGAGTATGCACAATCAGGCATATTGGAATGGCTCAGATTGGTGGGGGATCGGTCCAGGGGCGCACAGTCATATTTCTGGAACCCGTTGGTGGAATCACAAACACCCGTCAACGTACGCATCGGCATTACAGAAGGGGTCTCCAGAAGCGGGCAGGGAGGTTCTCTCGAGTGAACAACGGCATGTGGAATGGGTGATGTTGGGTCTGCGTACGCGCACAGGTCTTGATCTGGGGTCTCTTTCCGAGGCGGAAAAGAACAGATGTATCGAGCTTGCAGCTCGAGGGGTACTTGACCAGGCGGCTTTGGCTAACGGAATAGCCCGGGTCAGCGACAGTGGCCGGTTAATAGCTGATTTGGCCATCAGGGAAGTCCTCGGCTGACGAACCCCGAAAGTGGGCGTACACTTGGCACTCGGGTGTGGTGAGTGCTAACCGGTGAGTGCGAGTCGGTGGGTGGTCACCGACTCCCGGAAATCTTCACGGAACCGACTGGAGGTGTGCCATGTTAGAGGAGCGTCGCTTGGCCGTCCTCAAGGCAATTGTTCAAGATTATGTCGCCACCCATGAACCGGTAGGTTCCAAAGGTCTCGTTGATCGTCACAAGTTGGGGGTATCCCCGGCCACGATCCGAAATGACATGGCCGCACTCGAAGAAGAGGGGTACATCACTGCGCCGCACACCTCTGCAGGGCGAGTACCTACGGACCGCGGATATCGATTATTTGTGGATCAAATTTCTCAGGTCAAACCACTGAGTTCGGCCGAACGCCGGGGTATTGATCAATTCCTCGGCGAAGCCGCGGATCTTGACGATGTCATGAGCCGGACTGTTCGACTGCTTGCGCAATTGACCAAGCAGGTGGCAGTTGTGCAGTACCCATCACTTTCTCGCAGTCATGTACGCCGAATCGAATTCATTAAAGTTACCGATCACAAGCTGATGATCATCTTGATTGTGGACAGTGGCCGGGTTGAGCAGCGAGTTGTTGATTGTGCTGTACCCGTACAAGAAGAACTCCTTGC
>CAZVLV010000091.1:0-6061 GCA_964628015.1 uncultured Aquiluna sp.
AATTCACACGTGCGCCCTGCAACACATCCATTGGAGCACTGAAGTCTAATTCCCGTGCACATAATCCCCATCCCTTTCTAACCACAGGCTAACAGCACAGACATGCCCTTGGGAATTGACACGAAACTTTATTCAGGTATTATTTTTCGTATGTTGATTTCACACATCCCACCCCCTCGTGTCACAGTCATTGAAGGCGACGGAATCGGGCCGGAAGTCGTTCGGTCGAGCCTGACGGCCGTTGAGGCCACAGGAGTCAACATCGAATGGGAGTTCGCAGATGCTGGCGGCAAAGCCTTCAACCGTGGTGTGGTCAGCGGTGTTCCAGCGGAAACAATGGAGTCGATCGATCGAAACCGACTCGTCCTCAAAGGTCCCCTAGCAACGCCCATAGGTAGTGGTGGCAAGAGTGCCAACGTGACCTTGCGCAAGATGTTCGAAACCTTTGCGAATATCAGGCCCGCGCGGGAGTTACCAGGTATCCCGTCACCGTATGCCGGACGAGGCGTCGATCTCGTCATTGTGCGCGAGAACGTTGAGGATCTCTATGCAGGAATAGAACACATGCAAACAGCAAATGTGGCGCAATGTCTCAAACTGATTTCACGACTCGGATCAACTAGGGTCGCCCACGCCGCCTTTTCGTTTGCTCAAGCTCAAGGCCGAAAACGCGTAACAATTGCCACCAAAGCAAACATCATGAAGATGACAGAGGGCATGTTCAAGAGCGAGTGTGAAATAGCATCACGTGACTATCCTGAGATTGAATCCGACCATATGCTCGTCGATAACTGCGCCCACCAACTGGTCATGCAACCCGAAAAGTTCGATGTCATTGTTACCACAAATATGAATGGCGACATTCTCAGCGACCTCGCCAGCGGTCTCGTGGGAGGGCTCGGATTCGCCCCTTCAGCCAACATTGGGTACGAGGTAGCGATGTTTGAAGCCGTGCATGGAACGGCACCTGATATAGCAGGCCAAGACAAGGCAAATCCAACAGCAATGCTCCTCTCCTCCATCATGCTGCTCCGTCATCTCTCAGAGTTCGATGCTGCTGAAAGATTGGAACAGGCACTTTTTGTCACACTGCTTGATGGAGTCCACACCTGTGATGTCGCAGGCCCCACTCCCGTAACCACATGGAAATTCATTGAGACCGTTATTGCGAACTTGGGTCGAACGTCATCATGGCAATCCAGATCTCACCAGGTCTTCGAGATGCCAGAAATACGTCGAAGTGCAGTCGATCACCAACCTGGTGCGCGCACAAAAGTTGGCGTGGACATCTTTATCGAGAGCGAGGAAGATCCTCAATTCATTGCCCACCGCCTAGAGGAACTCACAGCGGCGACACCATTTTCACTTCACATGGTGTCCAATCGGGGAACCCAAGTCTGGCCCGAAAGCCAAGCAACTCCCACGTGCGTGGACCACTACCGTTGTCGCTTTATCTTTGACCAATCCCACACGTGGACTAACGAATCTGTGGTAGACCTGATCACGCGCGTTGGCACCTTGTTTCGATGGATGCACATAGAGAAACTTGAGGAACATGACGGCGTCGCGTCATTCACTCTCGCACAAGGTCAGAATTGATTAAGCATCCTTACTCTGGTCGCACCGCCGCACTGGCGACTCGACATAGGAAACAAACAGCAATAGCGCCCCCGTTTCAGAACTATTTGGAGCTTGACATTGTCGTAGCAGATATTGACACGGATGCCTTTGGAACTTTCGCGGGAGAAGTTCCCCGACCCGACACGCCACTGCGCACAGCAATCGCAAAGGCACAGGCGGGTATTACTGCTACGGGACTCCCTCTAGGTGTAGCAAGTGAAGGGACAATCGGCCCAGACCCACGAATCCCATTCGTATCCTCCGACTTAGAGATCATCGTCTTGGTCGACACCGAGCGAGATATCGTGATCTCAGAATGGTCACGGGCTGTCAACGTTATTTGTTTTCGAACTGAGGTTCACCCTCACGACAACTTGCAGGCAATCGCGGAGAAAGCAGACTTCCCACGCCATGGCTTGATTGTGCGATCTCATGAAAACACCGATGCACTCATCTTTAAGGGCATTACCGAGGACAAACATCTCGCAACGGCCGTAGCAGCGTGCCATGAACTTAGTGGTAAAGCGATTATCGAGAGTGATCTGCGGGCGAATTACTCCCCTTCCCGGATGGCAGCAATTGCCAAATGTGCCACTCAACTAGCAAAGAGAATCGCGACACTTTGCCCCGAGTGCTCTTGTCCCGGTTGGGGACACATCGAGCCCGGACGAGGTCTGCCATGTTCTGAGTGTGGAACATATGTTGAATCAGCCATTAGATCAGATCGTTATGGCTGCGCATCGTGCCCAGCTCAATTGGAGAATTCCCGCCCAGAACAATCTATTGATCCAAAGTGGTGTCCAGCTTGCAATCCTTGATATGCATTGCCTAGTCACGCGGTGCGCTTGGTGAGAATTCCCGAACCAAAACTTTGTTTCTCGCCACACAACAACCAAAAAAGATATTCCCCTTCAGGCATGGGGAGTTCAGGCATGGGGAGTTCAAGCCTGGGAAATTTACAGCCATCAAACAACAAAGCAGGATGAAATCAGATAGAGTCGAATTCCTACCCACTACTTCTATCCACTCATGGTGCCAATCGCACTAATGAGTCCACGACGCTCAAATGAGTAGATGTGACCATGTTAAGGATCGAAATTCTGTCAGGTGCAACACTCGCTATGCTTTTTTTCGCCGCCGGGGCTGCACCTGCATCTGCAGAGATGATTGATCGCACGGGAATCGTGTGTGGACAAGCAATAGTCACCGCAAAGTTCCAACAAGAGGGTCCAAAGCGAGAGGTCGATGTCGAGGTATACGCCAGTTCTCGAGGTGAAAAATGGCGCCTTGACATTCGAGCGGCAAACGGAACAGTCCTACATCGAATTAATCGCACCACCGGAAGCGATTCCGCCTTTGATGTATGGCGTTATGTGCCACCGACCACAAAGAGTATTAATGTCAACCTGTCAGGGCCTTCGGATCAGAGTTGCTCAATAAATCTCGTGGCTGAGTAGAACCACCCACGGCTTTCCCAAGAATTAATGTCTAACTCACAGCGACAGCTGCCAGCAACACAAGAACCTGAACCACAACCAAAGTAAGGATTGCTGAAAACATTGCGGTTCGCCTGTGAGATAGCCGGAAGTACAGGGCTGCGACCACAAGGGCACCTGCAAGCACAGCAGGGAACCATGCACTCGAGTGGTAACTCTCCGCTCCGAGAATGACCGATGCCCCAACCAGAAGAATCCAACACAGCCACGTTGCGCGACTTTGGCCCAGAGTCGTCACAAAGCCTTTCACCCCAGCTTGACTATCCGTTGCCAAGTCAGGAAGTGCATTAGCAATATGTGCACTGACTCCGACAATCGCACAGACAGCAGTCAGCCACAGTGATGGCGGCTGACCATTGAGCCCATAAGAAAGAAAAGCGGGAATCGAGCCAAAGGCCAAGGCATACGGCAACCACGACCACCAGGTGCGGGACAGTAATGTGTTGTAAAGCCACGCCATGATTAATGCAAATACGTGCCACGATCCGCCAACTACACCTGCCACAATCCAACTCAATGCACTGGAAATCAATAGCGCAATGACAGCAGCAATCCACAATTCTCGCGGGGAAATCGCCGATGAGACAGTCGGTTTATCCAACCTTTGTGACCTTTTATCCAATGATGCATCAAATGCATCGTTGCTCCACCCCACAGAAAGTTGACCCACCGCCACAGTGACAAGGACTCCAACGAGCGACCAACCCCGCCAACCAAAACCCGCAGCAAGGAGCGCCACAACAACACTTACTACTGCAGTTGGCCCAGCATGACTAGCCATAAAGAAAGCTGACAACCGTGTCATCTGGCACCTCCTGATTTATGAGAGCCGCGGCGGGAAAGTGAACCCATGTCCTACGCATTGCGAGTGTCTGTTGACTGGTGCATCACGTATGGTGACTCAACACCGGGTCTCTGGAATTATCATGGCGTATCCCTTGATATCTTGCTAATAAGTTCGAAAGAAAGTTTGAACTTTGAATCTGATTTTTCGCACATCCACTAGGAGATGTCTTCCTCATTGGAAGATGACTTTGTGTTCTTCACTTGCCTAGTTCTCCATTCCTTTCAAACTGGTCGCGCCGGATACCAGCCACGTTCTCATCTTTCCTTTCTTCTACAGGGACGTCGGGCGTTCATTTGGATTGCTATCCCGAAGATCGTTAGCATTCTTGACGGCCTCGAGGCCGGATACGCCAGAGGCAGAGGGTGCGGTGACAAGGCACGCAAATATGCCCTTGAGTTTGACACTGTCAGTGTGTGGAGAAAGTATTGGAAACCATCTATGAAAATATTGGCGGCATGAGCGTCGCCTGGGTAACGCATCACCTACCCCGTCAGACTCACAGCGCCAGCCCTGATCACTTGCCTGGTAAGTATGCCGGCGGCGCTGAAATGACTGATGCCACATTGTTGGAAGCCGCCCCGTTAGATATTGACCTTGTGCCTGCGTGGGAGTGGGAACGTGCGCTGAGTGCTGACCACGTCATTATTACCGGCACGGACTTTTTACCCAGTGAAGCCATGACCCGCCTCGCAGTGACCAACCCAACCGTGTTCCTGCACCATCAGCAACCCCACAACGAGGCACGCCGCCAATTGATTAATGCTGCGCGGGTGTTGATTTTGCACACACCAGCCCATGAGGCCATTGAGCGAAAATGGACTGAACCGCAACGGGTTGAGTTGGTGCTCTCACCGATGAACCCAGCCGAGTGCCGCATTGAGACCAAGCAAGATCACGCAGTGTGGGCGCAGCGGATGCACGATTTGAAAGGCCCACTGGCTGCACAGATGTGGGCAAGTGAAAACAACATCGAATTGAAAATGGTGACAAACTCGCCACGCGCTGAGGTGTTGGACGCGCTCGCAGTGGCACGGTGGTTTGTCCACTTGCCACTTGCCTTTGAGTCTGAGTCACGCGCCACCATTGAAGCAGTGCTTTCTGGTTGTGAGTGCATCACCAATGACCGCGTAGGAATTACTAGCGTGGAAGGTTGGCAAGATGCTGGCCGCTTGTCTGAGCTGGTGTCAACAGCGGCGCAGACTTGGTGGCAAGTGGCGTTGCCATAATTGCCGCGACATCGGACAGCACATGCCTACCACCATCGAGGGCAGTGAGATGCAGTTACGCGAGCGTGACTGTATCTGGGAGGGCAGGCCCTGAATCTAAAGCCGATTGCAGTTTCACTATCGCGTTTTCCATCAGACCACTCAATTCACTTTCTGTTACAGCTACACCGGTACTCGTGACACCCACCAAATACGGCCCAACAACCGCGTAGGCGATGTCAAGGTTAAACATTAGAACGGCAGCGCCGTACGTCACACGAATTGCCAAAGCGTGGTTGCCCTCAGAGGTTGTGATCAATAGACTGCGCAACATGCCTGAGAATAAGAGTCGTGTCGGATCCTCCGTCACTGCCGCCATTGTTTTCTTCTTTTTGGTTGTTTTTTTTCAACTGGTTTTCGAGTGGATCTTCGGAGATGCCATCGATGCCAGATTCCTTCTCCAGGCGGTGCTCACATCCGCGATCATGACTGTTCTTTTCGTTCTGTTTGATCGTTGGCGTAAACGGAGGAGTTGAGTCATGGGCCGTGGCACACCGTTGGGTGAGTCCTTATCTGCGCGGTTCTCCTTGTTCAATTCGCTCGAGCTGGCTGCTGATCGCTTGAGCGAGAACACTCGGTGACTTCGGACGCATCACCCGTCAGCCGGAGCATGTGTCACTGTTTGGTTCCCCACTGCCGAGAAGCCGTGACCTGCTAGCCCTTCTTGACCTTGACCTTCATGTATCGCGTTGTACCAGTGCCGAAGCTGAGCTTCACCGGGTAATTGCCGGGTGCGTCGGACGAAACAAAGGCCACTAATTATTCAGTGCTGGTAGGTACATATGGACAGAAGACATCTTTGCGCGGCAGTTCCAGATCGAGTAGGTACCGCT
>CAZVLV010000092.1:0-6032 GCA_964628015.1 uncultured Aquiluna sp.
GGATTCATCAGTAGCTACCGCTCGAATGATCGATGAAGGTCATGAAGTGGTGGGGGTGCATCTCGCATTGTCGCGCACCGATTCAAAAGGAAAGAGCAGAGGTTGCTGCACCCTCGATGACGCCAGAGATGCGCGCAGAGTGGCTGACAAGTTAGGCATTCCGTTCTATGTCTGGGATTTCTCACGCCAGTTTGCTGATGGTGTCATGAACAATTTTCTCGATGAATACATGGCTGGCCGTACACCTAATCCGTGTCTTAGGTGTAATGAAAAAATTAAATTCAGTGCCGTCTTGGATCGTGCACTTGCCCTGGGCTTCGACGCTGTGGCTACGGGACATTACGCTCAATTAAAGAACGGTCCGAATGGAATTGAAATGCATAGGGCAGTCGATCCATTGAAAGATCAATCCTATGTTCTCGGTGTCTTGACTCAAGAGCAATTACAGCACTCATTCTTTCCACTGGGTGGCGATCACAAGCCAGCAATCCGAGCAGAAGCAGAGGAGCGTGGCCTACTCACCGCAAAGAAGCCAGATAGTCACGATATTTGTTTTATCCCAGATGGTGACACGGCTGGATTCCTAGTGAAAAAACTTGGCGAGAGCCCAGGAGCTATCCGTGATATTGCAACAGGAAAGGTCATTGGAGAGCACCAAGGAACTTTCACGGTCACCATTGGACAAAGGCGAGGATTAAATCTCACAACACCAGCCGAAGATGGCAAACCCCGTTATGTCGTAAACATTGATCGAGATTCACAAGATGTTTTTGTAGGAGCCCCGGAACTCCTTGATGTGCATCAACTCATTGGCATTGATCCAATTTGGGCGGGTCCTCCATTGACTTCATCTCCACGAGAAGTATCTGCTCAGGTGCGGGCACACGCGGAGCCCGTTCCCGCCGAGGCCTTTGTGGCTGATTCCATCCTGTACGTGTCACTACGTAAACCGGTCCGAGGATTAGCGCCCGGACAAGCAGTAGTGATTTATGAAAACACTCGCGTTATTGGTTCGGCCACGATCGTAGCGACTGATCGAGTCAATCCGGAGAACCACGCTTTTCCCAATTCCTCGCATGTGAGTGGTTAGTACGTGTCAGTGGCTCGATTAAGCGGCCTAGGGGTTGTTCCGGGGGATTCAAGTGATGAGGCTGCTCAGGTAATTGCGGGTGAATGCGGTGCAGCTCCTTTCGTTCCCATCCTTCCCCAACGCGGACCAGGTGCAGATCCGGTTGGCCGCACCGCGGGGCTCTTAGCGAGTGTGTCCGAGGAATTTGGCATCATGACCGTCCCTACCGGCTGGCGACTGCATGGTTCATCAGGTCGGGATATATCCAGGGCCCGAGGTTTCCTTAGTTCAGACTTTGATGCCATTGAGGAGCAGTTTCACGGTTTTTGTGGGGCCTTAACAATGTCCGTTGTTGGGCCAGTGAGTTGGGCTGGATCAGTTGAAGGACCGAGCGGTGAGAAACTGATTCGAGACCATGGCGCTTTACGAGACATAAGTACTGCTCTCTCGCACGTTATTTCCATGCTCATTGCAGATTGTGCCCAGCGGATTCCCGGAGCGACATTCACGATTCAAATAGATGAACCACTTGTTATGTCAGCTACATTGGGTGAAATTCCGACGGCTAGCGCTCTCAAGACGTACGTTTCCCTCGATCGTCAGTTCATTGCCGCCCTGTGGAGTCCGCTGTTCTCTGAAGCTGCCGCCCTTGGAGCTGGATACGGAATTAATGCTAGTGGCGGGCAGGTCCCTTTAGGGGATCCCTACATCTCATTACTGCTATCCGCAGACGCAACTCGATTTTATGAGTTGGAAGCCGCAAAGGAGTTAGGAGAAATCATTGAATCGGGAGCCGAGACTGTGTGGATTGCTGGCTCACGTCAAGGAGGTCGCGACCTTGCCTTAGACATTGCCGCACGAGTTGGGTCACTCGGCTTTCAGTTGCAGGATTTCACTCGCACTTCACTTATCGTTCCTTGCGAAGCGAACATGCTGGGTGACTGGGAGCAAGCCCGACATGCGTGGAATCGAGTTCGAGGGGCGGTAGATTTGCTGAATGACCCTGATCGTCTCCTCTCTCGCTGAAAAAAGCTAATGCCTGCAAGCCCTCCTGAACGTGCCCACAAGCGCTGGATTGAGTTAGTCGACCAGATCAATCATGCGCGGGTCCAATACTCGCTTGAAGCGGCACAGACTCTCTCGGATGCCGAATATGACACGCTTTTCAAAGAACTGGTCGCTTTAGAGGATCAATATCCATTACTCGTCACAGGGGATTCACCCACGCAATCGGTGGGGGGTCACAATTCAGAGTTATTCGATCCTGTGACTCATTTACAACCCATGTATTCACTTGACAATGCATTTAGTGACGAAGAAATGACCTCGTGGATGGATCGCATTTCCTCCATTCTGGGCAGTTTCCCTTCACTTCTCTGCGAGTTGAAGATCGATGGGCTTGCCGTAGACGCTGTCTACCGGCAAGGGAATTTGGAATCTCTCGCCACAAGGGGCGATGGAACGACCGGAGAAGATGTCACAGTCAATTCCGCCTTGATTTCATCGATTCCTCAACGATTAGAGGGTAAGAAAATTCCTGAGGTCCTCGAGGTGAGAGGTGAAGTCTTTTATCCATTAGTCGCTTTCGACAACATTAATGAAGAACAGGCAAAAGCGGGGAAGCCGTTGTTCGCGAATCCACGTAATGCAGCAGCAGGAGCGTTACGTCAGCGACTTGATAAACGTGAAAAAGAATTTCATGCAGCTCGAGGAACTAAACGTGAGGAGCGCCTTGCGAGTGAGTTGAATGCTGCACGATTAAGGCTTTCCGAGTTGGAGTTCATTGTTCACGGAATCGGAGCACACTCCGACATGAATTTGGTCTCCCAGAGTGGTACCTACACAATCCTTCAAGCCATGGGTTTACCAATAAGTTCGCATTTCTCTGTTGAAAATTCGCAAGAAAAAGTTTTGAAATTTATTCGTGATCGAAATGAGAGCCGCTCATCGGTTGATTTTGATATTGATGGCGTCGTTGTAAAGGTGGACAACTTTGATCAACAGGATCAATTGGGATTTACATCAAGGGCACCCCGCTGGGCTATTGCTTATAAATATCCACCGGAGGTTGTCAGAACCCGCCTAATAAATATTGAGGTCAGCGTGGGTCGAACAGGACGAGTAACACCGTATGCGGTCATGACGCCTGTGCAAGTTGCAGGGACAACTGTTTCCATGGCTACTTTGCATAATCCATTCGAGGTGCAACGCAAAGGCGTTCTTATTGGCGATCTTATTTTTCTTCGCAAGGCCGGTGAGATTATTCCTGAAGTGCTAGGACCTGTCATCGAGGAACGCACCGGTTCGGAAAGAGCATTTGTCATGCCCACTGCCTGCCCGGAGTGTGGCGCGCCACTAGCACCTGAAGCCGAAGGCGACAAGGACATTAGGTGCCCCAACGCGCGTGGTTGCCCAGCGCAACTGCGTGAGCGACTTTTCCATGTTGGTTCCCGAGGGGGTCTCGATATCGAAGGACTAGGTGAGAAATCAGCTCAAGCGCTCCTTGAATCAGGCATAGTCATCAATGAGGGAGATATTTTCAGTCTCACTCCTGATCAATTACTTGCTAGTTCCTTCTTCATCAGGGACCCGCACAAAGGTGAAGTTGGTCCGCAACTCAATGAAGCCGGAGCGACTCTCATTGCGCAACTTGAATTGGCTAAGAAACAACCGCTGTGGCGCTTTCTCGTCGCACTGAGTATTCGGCATGTGGGGCCCACAGCGGCGAAGAAATTAGCAAAGGAGTTTGGTTCCCTCGCGGCAATTGAAGGGGCCACGGAGTCGGAGCTCTCTGCGGTAGACGGAATTGGTGAACGTATTGCCGCGAGCATCCGTGACTTCTTTGGCCAAGACTGGCATCGGGAAATCATCCGGAAATGGAGTGCCGCTGGAGTTACTTTTGCTGATGTTCCAGTCTCGGTCACAGGGCCGCTCGAAGGCAGGACAATTGTGATTACTGGGTCCATCCCCGGTCATACCAGGGACTCCGCTCAAGACGCCTTGACTGAACTGGGCGCCCATGTTTCAGGGTCGGTCTCCGCAAAGACTGATCTTGTCGTGGCTGGGGACAAGGCTGGATCTAAAGCCGCGAAGGCGCGTTCATTGGGGGTCCCGATCACGGGTCCCTCGGGTTTCGTCAAACTTACTCACGGAGATTTCGAGGGGGCTTTGTCCACTCCTGATTGAGCACATGATCGGGCGAATCTTGCGTGTGTGTGTTCGCATAGAATGTGGAAATGTCATCGATTGACCGGGAACAAGTAATTCACCTTGGGCGACTCGCTCGCCTGGAATTATCAGAATCTGAAGTGACGCACTACACCGAGCAACTGGATCAAATATTGGGTGCCATTACGTTGATTTCTCAGGTTGCGGCAGAAGACATCCCACCCACCTCGCATCCGATTCCCATGACAAATGTATTCCGCGATGACATCCCCATTCAGGGATTGGACAGGTCCTTGGTTGCAGAGGGCGCTCCAGCATGGGAAGAGAATCGCTTTCTTGTGCCAAGAATCCTGGATGACCCAGCATGAATCCGAAAATTCACACAATGGAATCTGATCTCATTCGCCAAAGTGCAGCGACCTTGGCAAGTGCAATTGCTCAAGGCGATATCACCAGTGAACAGGTCACCGCGGCGCATTTAGATCGAATTGAACAGGTCGACCCCTCCGTACACGCATTCCTCTACGTCAGTCGGGAGCAATCCCTCGAACGCGCGAGGGCCGTAGATCGCGGTATTGCCGATGGCAGCATTTCAAGTCCCTTGGCCGGTGTCCCCATCGCTCTGAAGGACCTCCTTGCAACACAAGGTGTACCTACCACCTGCGGATCACGAATTCTGGAAGGCTGGCGCCCCCCGTATAACGCCACCATTGTCGATCGCCTTGAAGCGGCTGGCGTGGTCTCTCTCGGAAAAACAAATATGGATGAATTCGCCATGGGCTCATCCACTGAACACAGTGGTTATGGACCCACTCGAAACCCGTGGGATCTGGAGCGCATCCCTGGTGGCTCAGGTGGGGGGTCAGCGGCTGCACTTGCAAGCTTTGAAGCGCCGTTGGCCATTGGGACTGACACCGGTGGATCCATTCGACAACCTGCGGCTGTGACGGGAACAGTGGGTGTGAAACCCACGTACGGGGGAGTATCTAGATACGGAATCGTGGCATTAGCTTCTTCACTGGATCAAGCAGGACCATGCGCCCGCGATGTCATGGATACTGCGCTTCTTCATTCGATCATTGCCGGCTACGACCCACGCGATTCCACATCTATAAATGCCCCGGTCCCCGATGTCATTCGTGCCGCTCAATCAGCTGATGTACGAGGCATGAAAATTGGCGTCATCAAGCAACTGCAGGGCGATGGTTTCCAGCGAGGAGTGCTTGATCGATTTACGGCTGCTCTTGACATATTGGCAGGGCTCGGGGCCGAAATCATTGAAGTGTCCTGTGAGCACTTTCAGTACGCTCTCGGCGCCTACTACCTCATTCTCCCGTCAGAGGCATCCAGCAATCTGGCACGTTTTGACGGAATGCGATTTGGAATACGTAAGGGCGATAACGGAAACAATTCTGTTGAGCAAGTCATGAGCGCAACTCGTGAAGCGGGATTTGGACCTGAAGTGAAGCGCCGGATAATGTTAGGCACCTATGCACTATCCAGTGGGTACTACGACGCCTATTATGGACAGGCACAAAAGATCCGCACATTAATTACTCGCGATTTTGAGGCAGCATTCGCCCAAGTAGATGTCTTGGTATCACCGACCGCTCCCACCACGGCATTTAAAATTGGTGAGAAACTCGATGACCCCCTGGCCATGTATCTCAATGACATTGCCACGATCCCCGTAAATCTCGCAGGTAACTGTGCCATGTCTCTTCCCATCGGATTGGCTCCAGAAGATGGCATGCCCGTTGGTTTTCAGATCATTGCTCCAGCCATGGCTGATGAC
>CAZVLV010000093.1:0-5995 GCA_964628015.1 uncultured Aquiluna sp.
TTGACGATGTTTATCAGTTGCGTTCGAGAACGCATACGCCACAAGGTTGATGGCCTCGGTGGCATTCTTGGTGAAAACAATCTCATGTGGAGTTGCACCAACGAACCCAGCAATCGTGCATCTTGCTTCTTCGTATGCATCGGTGGCTTCCTCGGCCAATGCATGTGCTCCTCGATGCACGGCAGCATTCGAAGTCTCGTAATAGCGTCTCTCAGCATCCAGGACAACACGAGGTTTTTGGGAGGTCGCTCCACTGTCAAGATACACAAGCGGAACTCCCCTAACGCTCCGACTCAGAATCGGAAAGTCGTCACGGATGGAAGAGGTATCAAGGCCCACGTTAATTACGCCTTAGCAGCCGAAAATCGTTCATAACCTTCTGCTTCGAGTGAATCAGCAAGTTCAGGTCCACCAGTTTCCACTATTCGGCCATCGACAAATACATGTACGACATCAGGTTTGATGTATTTAAGGATTCTGGTGTAATGCGTGATCAGGAGTACACCCGCATCTGTTTTCTCCTGAAAACGATTAACGCCCTCTGAAACAATTTTCAGCGCATCTACATCCAGACCAGAATCCGTTTCATCAAGGATCGCAATCTTTGGCTCCATAAGTCCTAGCTGCAAGATCTCATGTCGCTTCTTCTCGCCGCCGGAAAATCCTTCGTTCACATTTCGAGCGGCAAATGACGAATCCATTTGCAATTCGGTCATGGCTTCTTTCATGTCCTTGGTCCATGTACGCAACTTGGGCGCTTCACCTTTGAGAGACGTGATGGATGTGCGAAGAAAATTCGACACGGAGACGCCTGGAATCTCCACCGGATACTGCATGGCAAGGAACAAGCCTGCTCGAGCTCGTTCATCTACTGACATTGCTAGAACATCTTCACCATCAAGGGTGATAGAGCCAGAAGTAACCGTGTACTTCGGATGCCCCGCAATGACGTATGCCAAAGTGCTCTTACCTGAGCCGTTTGGACCCATAATCGCACTCGTTGTTCCTGATTCCACCGTGAGTGACACGCCTCGAAGAATCTCACTGTCACCGGAGTCTGTACTCACCGTGGCATGCAGATCCTTGATTTCCAACTTACTCATTACTGATCCCTCTCAATTGTCTGGAAACGCTTTAAATCGTGATAGATATGGAGCCTTGTGGGTCACTCAAATCCGCTGTGACTGCGTAAGTCGCAACGGGAGTCAGAGCTGGCAAAGACTGTGGCTCACCTGTTCGAACATCGAAGGCCGAGCCATGCAACCAACATTCCAAGAGGCATCCATCCAATTCGCCCTCGGAAAGCGCCACGTCTGCATGCGAACAGCGATCTTCAATTGCGAAAATTCCCTCTTCCGTATGGACTACCGCCACAGCCAGGTCATTCACCTCAAAACGCTTTACAGTCCCAAGGGGTACTTGATCCACTGTTGTGAGCTCGATCAACTCAGGCATCAGGCACCATGCCCAAACGCATCTCAATTCTTTCCATGAGACTTGTACGCAAATCCGAATCATTCACGCGATTCAATACATCGACAAAGAACCCTCGAACCACAAGTTGGCGCGCAATAGACTCAGGGATTCCACGCGACTGCAAGTAGAAGAGTTGTTCATCGTCGAATCTACCTGTTGCACTTGCGTGACCTGCGCTAATTACGTCACCCGTTTCAAGTTCCAAATTGGGAACCGAATCTGCACGGGGGCCATCGTTGAGTAAGAGATTCCTGTTCAATTCATAGGTTTCAATTCCGATTGCTTCTCTGCGAACAAGGACATCGCCCACCCATACCGAATGTGAACCTTGACCACTCAGGGCGCCCTTATAAACAACATTGCTCATGCAATGTGGCTCCGTGTGATTCACCAATATGCGGTGTTCCTGATATTGATCGCCTTCAAGTAAAAATGCCCCGAGCATCTCGGCTGTTCCACCTGGCGCCTTGTAATTCACCGTGGGAACAATGCGGACAACTTCACCACCTAAAGATATGGATAGTCCAAGGAAACGTGAATCGCGGCCGACATAATTTGTCCAACTCCAATGTTGCTTGATCGGAGCTTCAGCATCCATGACTGACAGCAAAGTCAGTTCGGCTTGGTCGCCTAGATCCGTCACAATCGATCCACTCACATTCGCTTGTGAATCGTGAACTATGACGATCTGACTACGTGAAAATTTTTCCGCGTGAACCTCAATGTGTGCATAGTTATTGAGCTTGGTGCCACGTAGGTTGATCACAATTGGCTCGCTCACAACTTGGTGAGCAGGAATAGAGATGAGAATTGCTTGGCCCACTTGCGAGTATGAAATCGCGCTTACCCGGTCAGTCGGCATCCAGGTTGAACTTAATCGTGGATCGTCTAGGTCAACAACGTGTACATACTCATGTGGCGATGCCTCAACGATCCCCCATTGTTGCGCAACGAAAAAATCCTGAATCTTTTTGATGGGTGTGTATCGCCATTCCTCTTCACGCCCAACGGGAATATCAAAATCCTCGGGTACACGAGAGAAAACTCGAGGTGCTAAATCTTTCGCAGGAGCGGTAGCTAATGCACTCACCCGACGGCACCTTCCATCTGGAGTTCAATAAGGCGATTCAGCTCAATGGCGTACTCCATGGGCAGTTCACGCGCGATTGGCTCAATAAACCCTCGAACGATCATGGCCATGGCCTCGTCTTCGGTAAGTCCACGTGACATGAGGTAGAAGAGCTGTTCCTCACTCACTTTCGAGACAGTTGCCTCATGTCCCATCTGAATGTCATCTTCGCGAACATCAACGTAAGGATAAGTATCAGATCTACTAATGTCATCGACAAGAAGTGCATCGCATTTCACTGTGCTCTTCGCATGATGCGATCCCTCGGTGACCTGAACCAAACCACGGTAAGAAGTTCTTCCGCCACCACGAGCCACAGACTTTGAAATAATTGAGGACGAAGTGTGGGGTGCAGCGTGAACCATTTTCGCTCCCGCGTCTTGGTGCTGACCTGCACCTGCGAAGGCAATACTTAAGGTCTCCCCTTTGGCATGCTCGCCTGTCATAACCACGGCGGGATACTTCATGGTGACCTTACTGCCAAGATTTCCGTCAACCCATTCCATGGTTGCGCCCTCGTGAGCAATTGCTCGTTTCGTCACAAGGTTGTAAACATTGGTAGACCAATTCTGGATCGTTGTGTAGCGACAACGACCACCCTTTTTCACGATGATTTCCACTACAGCGGAATGCAAAGAATCACTCGAATAAATTGGCGCCGTGCACCCTTCAACATAATGCACATATGCATCTTCATCAACGATGATCAACGTGCGCTCAAACTGGCCCATGTTTTCGGTGTTGATTCGAAAATAGGCCTGCAAAGGAATGTCGACTCGAACACCTTTGGGCACGTAAATAAATGACCCACCGGACCAGACAGCAGTGTTCAGAGCTGCAAACTTGTTGTCACCAACGGGAATTACTGACCCGAAGTACTCCTTAAAGACATCTTCATGTTCTTTCAGCGCTGTATCTGTATCCAGGAAAATAACACCCTGTTCTTCAAGATCTTCGCGAATCTTGTGATAGACAACTTCCGATTCATACTGAGCAGCGACACCTGCGACCAAGCGCTGCTTCTCCGCTTCGGGAATTCCTAGACGATCGTAAGTGTTCTTAATGTCATCAGGTAGATCCGCCCATTCGGTTGCCTGCTTCTCCGTTGAACGAACAAAGTACTTAATCGTGTCGAAATGAATCCCAGTGAGATCTGAACCCCAGTGCGGCATGGGCTTCTTCTCGAAAAGCTTTAATCCCTTGAGTCGAAGATCGAGCATCCATTGCGGTTCGCTCTTCTTCGCCGAGATGTCTCGCACGACCGCCTCATCGAGACCACGCTTGGCATCGGCTCCGGCGTCGTTCTTATCGCTCCACCCATATTCATAACGACCAAGGGCATCGATTGTTTCATCTTGCGCCGATCGCTCAACGGGAGTCGTGGTGCTCATGCGGATACCTCTTCCATTAGTGGGGCATTTGTGAGTGGGGCATTTTCAAGATGTGTATGTGTGGACTTTTTAGGTCTGTTCGTTTGACTTACCTGAGGAATGAGCGTTGTACAGATTGGATCACCTTGGGCGAGAGTTGCCAATCGTGTTGGGTGCGTTCCTAAGGATTCACCCAGCGCCCTTGTCTCTTCTTCGCACAATTCGGGGTATGCCCTTGCTGCATCAACAACGGGACAATGATGTTGGCACAACTGACCCGAAACGCCAGCCTGCTCAAAAGTTGCTTCATAGCCTTCGGTGTTGAGCGCATTCACCAATTCGGGAATCGATTTACCCGTAATAATTCGGTGGGCACGCTCAGCGGCGAATAGACGAACCGCTTCACGGCCAAATGTCCTGTCCAGGAACTCAAGTGACTCAAGGGCCAGGTCGTTGTAGGACTGCTTCAACAAATTCCTGCCTTGGTCGCTCAACGAATACGAGGAACTTGGGCGGCCCCTTCGCTTGCTTGGCAATGGTCCAAACGGGACTCGATCATGCACATGAACAAGACCTGCTTCCTCAAGCGAACTCAGTGACCTTCGTACCGCTTGTGGGCTGAGGTTCAGTTCGCTGGCTAGCTCCGAAGTCGTCGCCGCCCCTTGCCTGAACAAGACACGGGCCACTCGCTCCGCGGCCTCTCCAGGGAATTTCACAACTCCATTGTTGCGTAATTCAGCACGTACGCAACTTCGGGGTCCCTTTCGGGTTCCTGGGGGCTCCTAGACCCCGCCAAACCCATCCGGAGGATCCCCCGACCCATTCTAAAAGCCATGCACGGTGCATACGGTCCAGTCGAATCCATCAGCCAGGCCAAGAGCGATCTAGACTGCGTTCGTGTCCCCGGATTCTCCAGCCTTCATTGCGGAGAATGTCACCGTTGATTACGGTCAACACCGAGGAATATTCGATGTGTCCCTCACTATTTCCCATGGAATAACGGCTCTGGCCGGACAAAATGGTGCTGGGAAGACCACTCTCCTCGAGTGTTTATCCGGCCTACGTGCACCTCAGATCGGTCGGGTCTTGGTGTACGGGCAAGATCCAGTCCGAAATCGCCGCAACGTCACCAAGGTTCTCGGTGCTGCGCTTCAAGATGTCACTCCATATCCGACTGCCCGCCCCAAGGAACTTTTACAATTCCTTGCCAAGCTGTATTCGAACCCACAAGATCCGCTGCTATTACTGGAGCAATTCCGTATTCCGCCTTCAACCGTTATCAAGACAATGTCTGCAGGCCAGATTCAACGCCTGAAGTGCGCCATGGCACTCATTGGGACACCACAAGCGGTGTTACTGGATGAACCAACGGCGGGCCTTGACCCTGGGGCACGAATGGAGCTCTACTCAGCGTTGCAGCAGCGAGCATGCGATGGCGTGGTCATGATCATCGCGACCCACCTCACAGAAGATATCGATGCGCTCGCGGAAAGAGCAATTGTGTTGCATCAGGGACAGATGTCGGCCGACATATGGAAGTCTGACATTGGAACTGTTGAACAACTCGAATTTAGTGCGCGCCAAGACTTGCCGCTCCAGGAGCTAGTGAACGCTTTGCCTGCCGGGACCACGGCGCTTCCACTAGCCAATAGTCGCTATGTGGTGCGAACTGATCGAGGAATAGATTCAGCCATTATCGCTTCAGTGTCTTCATGGTGTGCCCAACACGGCTCAGAGGCATCGGAAATTAGTGTCAATAGAAATTCACTCTCCCAAGAGGTACTCCACATTCTGAACTCATTCTCCAGGACAGATGCACATGGTTAGCAGAAACGTGCTTCGACAGGCCGCTTGGGAATTCAAGCTCAACGCAAAGAATGGAGAACAGTTTCTCCTGCTCATCATTATCCCAATTGCCATGTTTCTCACCCTCACTCAAACGTCAATAATCGGTGGCGAGAAATGGAATATTTCTAGAGCGCTTTCAGTGTCTATCACAATTTCGACGCTGGCAGCAGGA
>CAZVLV010000094.1:0-5981 GCA_964628015.1 uncultured Aquiluna sp.
AGCACACACCCACTATTTACCAAGTGCTTTTCCTGGTACTCGCCGCTTTTGTAGTAACCAATAAGGTCTACTCACCTCAATATGTGCTGTGGCTTATTCCCCTTGCGGTTCTTGCCCGACCTAGTTGGCGTGATTTCTTAATCTGGCAAGTCGGTGAGTTGGTGTATTTCGGTGGGATTTGGTGGTTCCTTGCAGGCTACGGGATTGAAGATTCACGCACACTGACACCGCAGTGGTACGCCACCGCAGTTTTCATTCACGTGGCTGCAACCATGTACTTCGCGGTCATGGTGATTCGAGATATTCAGACGAATTCAATGGAGTCAAATCGGGAAGTGGTAAATCGAACCTCGGTAGGTACGTGATCACCCACTCGGGGCAATGGTGTTGAGTTCGGTAACCACACCATGGACACATGTTGGTGAGGTGGTTCCACGAACCACCGTTGTTTACCGCCAATGGTGAACGGTGACAGTGCTCGGCCGGTGGCATCAAGTGCACCGGTGCCCAGCGACACAATCCTCTGACGAGTTGACGTGGATGGCGACGGCGCAGTGAGGCCGACACCGTGAGCGGTGCCACCAGAAAGAATCACGACACTCGAATCCTTGGGGCCAGTGCGTTGTCGGTAGCCGACTTTCATGCCCTCAGAGAGCGGATGAACAGCTAGTACGGTGGCCTCTGCATGCAACGCACTTCGATCACCCAACCACAACCGGGTGCCCACACGCATTCGCACTGATACTTCGCGCAGACTGTCGCGCACTAGAGCAAGTTCTGCATCGGTGCAATGGGAAACCCACACAATGGGTGCGGGTGGGGAGTGTCCCTCCCACACCGCTGTTTCTGATTGCCACAGTCCCGCCCAACGCATGACTTCATGGGCATGGGCATCAGGCCCATTTCTTTCCAAAGGGAGATGAATGGAGAGACCTTCCACGAAAATGCGACCGGTAGCCATTGCATGGCGCACTTTTTCATTCGATAACGCACCTAGAAGTTCATCTTCACTAAAGCCAAATCGGGACATGGTGGATCGAGCTTCAAGAATGATGCGGACTTCACCTGGGCCATCAAGCAACTGTTGAAGAGCTTCAGGTGAAGCAACGGTTCGAATAATTCGACCCGAGAAATACTTCTGGCCAATATCCCACCAATGTGCAGCCGTACTCGCATCTCGCTGATCGAATGGTTCCAACACAATAATGTCGCCCTCGGTTACCGAGGCGATTGATTCAACCTCGAATACCGTACCTACTGCGATTGTGTCTGCTCCGAGGTTCATGGCCTCGGCGGCGAGAAGGGCTTGGCCAAGACCGTAGCCATTCCCTTTGATGACAGGGACGGGTGGCATGCCACTTGCCACTGTGATCTCCTGATACACAGCATGTAAGTGGTTGTGCCACTTCTCGGAGTCAATCCGAAGAGTAAATGCCACGCGATGCCCCTTGTGTGTAGTTGCTTTCCAACCCGTTGCTCTTACTGATTCGTAACTTTACAGAGTTATGAGCGGGACTGATAGAACCGAAATGCGCGCGCCCAGACTTTACGAATCTCACGATCCCATTCGCCCACATATTCTTGGGCAAAACCACCGGAACCCAGCTTGAAAGTCACCAAACCGAAAAGATGGTTGTGCGGATCAAGGGTGTTGGAGATTCCACGCAGGTCATAGATTGCGCACCCTTTAGTCTTTGCTGCCGTAATCATGTGCCACTGCAATGCATTAGATGGACGAACATCTCGATCTGCTGTGGTGCTCGCGCCATAGGAATACCAAGCATGTGGTCCCACAGTAATCATGATTGTTGCGGCAGCGACATGTCCTTGATACTCGGCAATGTGCAGTGTGAAGTGATCACCGAGGGCTTCCCACATGCGCTCGAAGTACACCAGTCCACGCGGAGTGAATCCATCACGCTTAGCTGTTTCTACATAAACGTGATGAAAGGCGGCAAGATCAGAGCGATCACCAAAACGAACACTTACTCCAGCTTTCTCTGCTTTGCGAATATTGCGCCGCCACAGTTGATTGAAGCCAGCGAATATTTCCTCCTCACTTCTGCCAGCAAGTGGAACTTGAAAGACAAAACGAGGTTGCACATCGCCAAACCCTGCGCCATCGGCCTTCTCTTGAGTCCAGCCATTCTTTTCAAGTGAGTGAATAAGTCGTTGTGCATCAGGAAAGTTGCGGTCGGGGGCGAGGTCACTTAAAAGAAGTGACGCATTCTCGGTTGCGATCGCAGCTTTGATTGTCTCTGCATTCCATTGCGCGAGTGGAATGGGAGGGCCCATTTTGATCTGGAAAGCACCGCGAGATTTCACATGCGAAATCAGTGCCTGACTCCACTCGCTGACATCAATGTAGGACTCCCCAATTACCGGGCCCTCGGGAATGTACGCCAATGATCGTTGCGGGAGTTTAGGAATTGGTCGGTACAAAACAAGGGCAACCCCCACCAGAGTGGAATCCTTAAAGAAACCAATTGATTCCGGCTTCCAGCCAACTTTCACCGCCCCCCATTGCGGTAGCTGCAGGAAAGACACATGTGCATGAGTAGAGTTCAGAAACTCCGAGTGAGCCTCATCGCTGATTTGGCGAACGGTGATACTCATGTGAGATCGACAACCACGGGGGCGTGGTCGGATGCCCCTTTGCCTTTACGCGCTTCTCGATCAACATAGGAGTCACTCACACGTGAAGTGAAAGCCTGGTTGCCGAAAACTAGGTCAATGCGCATGCCCCACCCGCGGTGGAATGAACCATTGCGGTAATCCCAGAATGTGTATGGCTCGCCCTTGAGTGCACGCGGCACCACTTCCGTCAAACCAATGGACTCAAGATCAGACAAGGCCGCGCGTTCCGCAGGAGTGACGTGAGTGGAGTCCTTGAATGCTTTTATGTCCCAGACATCTGCATCTGTGGGTGCAATGTTGTAATCACCGATTGCAGCAAAAGGTAGATCAGGATTGGCGGCCAATTCAGATTCAATCGTTGCATTTAAGGCCTTAAACCATTCCAACTTGTAGTTGTAGTGATCGTGACCCAGTTCGCGACCATTGGGGCAGTACAAGCTCCACACGCGAACGCCGCCACACGTGGCCCCAATTGCACGAGGTTCCTGTGCACCGTCAAACTCGGGTTGATCGTTCAGTCCACGAACAACATCCGTGGCACCGACCCGCGTCAAGATCGCCACTCCATTCCACCGCCCAGTTCCGTGGGTAACCGCTTCATATCCCGCAGCTTCAATCGGCATGTGTGGAAAGGCTTCATCGGTGCACTTGAGTTCTTGCAATGCCACTACATCAGGCTGGGCACTCTCTAGCCACTCGACTACTCGATCAATTCGCGCTCCGACCGAGTTCACATTCCAGGTAGCAATCCGCACAGGTGCAGCCTATTGCTAGGCGTTTTCCGATACGACTGTTAAACCGACTTCCTGGCAAGCGCGAGCAAACTGGCGATCAAGAGTTATCACAGCATCGCAATGGCTGATGATCGCTGTGGCGAGATGTAGAGCGTCCAATGTTTTGAGGAACTGAGCGGGTATCCCACGCGCGACGTCTACTACTTGCGGAGTGATGGAGAGCAGATCGATGCCCCGCAACATGGCAGGTGTGATCAGGTTGTCGACGGCACCGCGGCGCCACAGAACGCGGTCAATCTCAACTGCGGTGAGGACACTTGAAATGAGTGATTCGCCATGTTCTTGATATGTGAAGGCTCGCTCGAGTGGATCTTTGCCTTCTGCTCCTACCCAGACGCTCTCAATGATGATGTTTGCGTCCACATAAAGTCTCATGGAGTTAACCGCGTGCGTCTCGGTCTTCTCGAATCAACTCGACGGCGGATTTCCCGTCAAGTAAAGGACCTATCGGCCAACGTGCATGAACCTCAGAGAGTGCTTCTCGAAGGGTCGTTTGTGCGGGGGTGATTGCGTGGCGGATCTCCGGCGGGTAGGCCGCCAGCTGGTAATCGCGCAGGTACATCTCGATGGCAGCGCGAACCAACACCTGCTGCGACTTTCCGGTCTCGTGAGCCAAAGAGCGCAGTCGATTGGCGAGATCATCGGGGAGCCGCAGGTTCATTCCCATGGAAAAACGGTACCACTTTTGGTACCACTGAGGCGCTGGGGTGACTACTGTGCATAAGGGGGCGTGTTTTCAGGGGCGTGTTTTCAGGGGCGTGTTTCCAGGGGCGATGGAACCCGGACCTGTGGATACAGATAACCTTCGGGGGCAGAAACCCTCCTGTCACGGAACGACCGTGACCGCTTAGTCCGAAGGAGGTGGGTTAATTCATGCGTAAATATGAAGTCATGGTCATTCTCGATCCTGAACTCGATGAAAAAACAATTGCCCCCAGCCTCGATGCATTCCTTAATGTCATCAAGGCCGATGGTGGTTCAGTGGAGAAAGTTGATCTGTGGGGAAAGCGTCGCTTTGCTTACGAGATCGCTCACAAGTCAGAGGGCTACTACGCAGTCATTGAACTGACGTCTTCACCTGCCGCTGTTGCTGAGCTGGATCGTCAACTTTCCCTCAATGAAGCAGTCATGCGGACCAAGGTGTTACGCCCCAACTGGTCAGTCGCCGAAAAGGTGAGCTAGTGGCTGCCGGGGATATCAATGTGACGGTTGTTGGCAACTTGACCAACGATCCCGAGCTGCGTTTCACCCCGAGTGGTGCCGCTGTTGCGTCTTTCACCGTTGCGACAAGTTCACGCTACTTGGATAAGACAACTAACGAATGGAAAGACGGCGATCCCACTTACCTTCGTTGCAGTGTCTGGCGCCAATACGCCGAAAACGTTGCAGAGTCGCTCACCAAGGGCACTCGCGTCATTGTTTCTGGCAAGTTGAAGCAGCGCTCGTATGAAACCCGCGAAGGCGAGAAGCGCACGGTCATGGAAGTTGAAGTCGAAGATGTTGGTCCCGCATTGCGTTATGCGACAGCCAAAATCAATCGTGTCCAGCGTTCTGATGGTGGTTTCTCTGGCGGTGGACAAGGTGGCGGCATGAGTGAGCCAGCCGATGATCCATGGGCAACAGGTGCACCCGCAGCGAACTTTGACGAACCACCCTTCTAACCATATTTTTCAATCATTAACTAGGAGTTATTAATGGCACGCGATAACAAGCGCCAACAAATGTTGGACAAGAACAAGATGGTCAAGGCCAAGGCATGCGCTTTCTGCAAAAAAGAAGTTAAGGGACTTGACTACAAAGATGTGAACTTGCTTCGCAAATTCATTTCTGACCGCGGCAAGATCCGTGCACGTCGGGTGACCGGTAACTGCACGCAGCACCAGCGCGATGTAGCTATGGCCGTGAAGAATGCCCGTGAAATGGCACTTCTTCCTTACTCAGCGGCAACTCGCTAAGAAAAGGAACTGACATGAAACTCATTCTCACCCAAGAAGTAAGTGGTCTGGGAAATCCAGGCGACATCGTTGAGGTCAAGGACGGTTACGGCCGTAACTACCTCCTTCCACGCGGCTATGCCATTGGCTGGACCCGTGGCGGTGAAAAGCAGGTCACATCCATCAAGCGTGCCCAGAAGGTGCGCGAGATCCGCGACCGCGATCACGCCAATGAAGTCAAGCAAGCTCTTGAATCCATGACAATTGTTGTTCCCGCCAAGGCTGGCGAGACCGGCAAACTCTTCGGTTCAGTGACCGCATCTGATGTAGCGCAGGCAGTGAAGACCGCTGGCGGTATCTCTATTGATAAGCGCAAGGTCACTTTGTCCAAGGCGATCAAGACTGTTGGCAAACACAATGCAACGGTTGAGGTGCACCCAGGTGTGACCGCAAAGGTTTCCTTCGAGGTTTCCGCAGGCTAGAGATCCACGTAATCGGTGAAGTGGGGCTGCTCATCTGAGCAGCCCCACTTTCATGTCGCAATGAATTCACATGTTTATTGGACGAAACACCTGTTAAATACAGGGAAATAACCACAAATAGGACAGAGTTGGGC
>CAZVLV010000095.1:0-5927 GCA_964628015.1 uncultured Aquiluna sp.
GAACTTGATAGCAGTACATGACCAGCATCGTTGCAGTTACAATCTGAGGGAACTTTCTATCTCCGAACTGAAGAACGGGATGAACACCCCTAGTGCTTGATGTCACGAATATTTCTTCCGCTGTTTCCAGATCAGTCAAAGACAGGGTTGCTTCGCGAGCCCAGGAATTTTCTATGAGAACCTCACGGACTATCCCTGGCAGCAATCCATCAGTGGATGCAGGCGTGAGCACTTCTCCATCGCGTACAAGAAAAATATTCGATGTGGAGCCTTCACTCACATTCCCCACATTGTTCAGGTAGATACCTTCGGAGAACCCGCGCTCCTTTGCCCATGCAAGCCCCAGAATATTCTCGGCATAGGAAGTGGATTTGATGTCCACTAAAGGCGAACTTTCATTTCGTCTCCATGGAAGTACCACACAGGATGTAGTTTCAGGCCAAGGTTGTAGTGGCGACAATGTGATCAGAACACTGGATTCGCCGCTGCATTCTGTGACAGTTACCCGCAAACGGCCCGAGTCAGAGCTTTGTGAGTTGGCATTCACTATTTCTTGGACACCCGCTTGGACGAAATTCGCATCGATGTGACCTGTTCCCATGCGTTCCCAGGAACGACGAAGCCGATCCAGATGCCTTCCTAGGAACTCCACGTGACCATCAGTCACTTTCATCGTCTCGAAAACTCCCATACCTACCAGGAGCCCACGATTAGACGCTGAAACTTTCGGATCAGTTGTTAATTCGCCATCGAGCCAACTGGAGTTTTCGCTCACTATGCCTCCTGCCTCATTAGGTGAATAACTCACAGGGACCACGAGGCCACTTCAGCGAGGCGTCGGGCCTTTAATTCCGTTTCTTCCCATTCACTTGCTGCATCGGAGTTCCACGTAATTCCCGCGCCTGTTCCGAACTTTAATAATTCCCCCTCAACCCAGAAAGTTCGAATCGCCACAGCTAATTGGGCCTGATACGTATCCGCGTCAACCCACCCGAATGCTCCGCAATAGAAGTTTCTCGGTTCAGTTTCTAATTCGGATATTAAGGCTAAGGCCGTTGACTTTGGTGCGCCCGTCACAGAGCCCGGAGGGAAGGTTGCCTCCATGAGTTGAGGCCAGCCAGCCCCGCTAGAAAGGGTTGCAGTGATAGTGGAAACTAACTGCACCAAACCAGGATGTATTTGGATCTCCATAAGGTCGCTGACAAGTACGCTGCCCGTTGCAGCGCATCGCGACAGATCATTTCGAACTAAATCAACGATCATGATGTTTTCCGCTTTATCTTTGGCGGAGATTCCCGAAGGGTCCAGGGCGGTTCCCTTGATGGGTCCCGAAGCTATGTGAGTCCCCTCTCGCGATAGGTATAGCTCAGGACTGGCACTGGCTATGTGAATCCCCTGTTCAGGTAAGCGAAGGGCGCCACCAAATGGAGCTGGATTACCCTCCTGCAGCAATACATCCAATGCCATGATGTCGCTTTTCTCCGGTAAGGCAGCAGTTCGTATACGACAGATGTTTACTTGGTATACCTCGCCGCGCTCAATTCGTTCCTTCGTGATGTCAACCGCACCGATGTATGCGTCTCTGTCGAGTGAACTTTGCCATTGGTCAGTGGATACCCCACTCCAGGAGCCAATTTCGCTTGAATTGTGAGTCAACTTCCCCCACGTTGAAAACCTCGCCAGCACCGGATCGCCCTCAAACGGGATAGCCACGACCCAACGGCCACCCTGATCAAGATCCGCAATATTTCTCGAAACCTGCACTAATTCAGAGGCATACATATCCCCAAATCGAGCCAAGGGCAGGAGAGCCATGGTCATAGCCTGCCGGGTCACCAGCACTCTGACCAACCGGCTACCACCTTGGGAGGTCTGACTCGGGTCAGATATGGTTTGCACTCGCCTAATGAACCTGATTAGGCATGCGGACGTAGCGCAGCTGGTAGCGCATCACCTTGCCAAGGTGAGGGTCGCGGGTTCGAATCCCGTCGTCCGCTCGGCGGGATAAGTCCCACCATGGTGGAGTGGCCGAGAGGCGAGGCAACGGCCTGCAAAGCCGTGTACACGGGTTCAAATCCCGTCTCCACCTCGCGGTTCCATAACTTCACAACACTCGAAGGGCGATTGGCGCAGGGGTTAGCGCGCTTCCTTGACATGGAAGAGGTCACAGGTTCGATTCCTGTATCGCCCACTCAGGCAGTCCACGCTCCCCTTTGTAGTCGTGCGTTGAGTTCGCGGTCTTCGGGTCTTTGTGTCAAGATCGTTTCATGCGAGTTGTGTCGAGCAGCGGATCTTTGACCCACCGCATCGCCCTGGTTGTACTCATAATTTCGGGCTTAGTCGGGATGCACCACATGGTCAGCGTGACATGTTCAGCCCTACTAAGTCACCACGAGTCCAGCCACTCACTCGGACTTTCGTCCATGGGTATTTCAACCGATATGCCTGTCACATCAGCCGCTGCCGAATCATCCATACAGGCCTCGGGAGCCAATGCCCCCGAAATCGACAGGCATGCAGGACTTGACTGCCTGGCAATTCTTCTCGTTATCGCCGTTGCTGCACCATTGCTGCGCGAATTATTGAGTCGCAGGAAACATCTCTGCGGCATCAAGGACAGTGTCCACAAGGAATACAGGCACACTTCGCACCCACCCGACTTGAAACTTTTATCAATTTGCCGGACGTGAGTTCCTGATACAGGTCAACCCACAATCCTTAGCGCAGGTTGTACTCATTCGCCCTATTCATTTTCACTTTATTCATTGACTTCTCGATAGGAAAAAGACTATGTATGCACAGCACTCGTTAACGAAAAGAATTCTGAAACTTTCAGGTTTAATCCTTGCCGGAGGCTTAATGCTGAGCGCTTGCTCAACTAATCATGACACCATGAATATGGATCCAGTATCAGGCGATGCCAACGCAGCAGACGTTATGTTTGCACAAATGATGATCCCACACCATGAACAAGCAGTACTCATGGCCGATCTCGCGCCCGATAGATCAGAAGACCCTCAAGTTCTTGCTCTCGCGCTAGAAATCAAGCAAGCGCAAGCACCCGAAATCGAACTGATGACATCATGGCTGGACACATGGGGCATCGAACTATTGCCGGCAGATGAAGCCATGCAAGCCCACGGCTCACATGGCATGGACGGAATGCTCACCGATGAACAACTAGCCGATCTTGCATCAGCCCAGGGAGCTACTTTCGATGAACTATTTGCCGAACTCATGATTGAGCATCACGAAGGTGCAGTCGCAATGGCTCAGGATGTTGTGGTATCTGGCCAAGATCCCGCAGTGGCGCAGTTAGCACGTGAAATTATTGCCACTCAGGAGAAGGAGATGCTCCAACTGCGAGCCCTGCTCAATGCGGGGTCAAGTAACCAATCGATGGTCATAAGCCCAGCGATTGGTCACATCCATGGAGCGATAGTTGGAAGTGACGCTCTCATTCTGGGAACCCATGACGGAGTACATAGTGTTAATTACGCAACCGGCCGCACACAGCGAATCGGTAACTCACGCGATGACATGATGGCTTTCGCAGGAGATCCCCAAATAATGCTGGTGGCCAGCGGCCATCCTGGTTTGGGGTCGACTTTGCCTAATCCCCTAGGCCTGATCACCAGCACAGATGCAGGATCCAGTTGGACTACACAGAGCCTCTCAGGTGAGGTCGACTTTCATTCCCTCGCTGTCAATGGCAGTCAACTCGTGGGGTGGGATACCCGTGGATTCCTTCAGTACTCCTCAGATGGTGGGAGGACATGGAACCCTGGCCCCCAGATAACTGCTACCTCGATTACCTGGTTCGACAATAAAGTGTGGATAGCGACGGTTGAATCGGGATTAGTCACGTGGATTCCGGGTAGCACGGCGCTCAACTCCGTCAACGCCCCTTCGGTTCTCCTATCAGCCTCTCCGAATGGTGAGGCACTGTGGCGCGTTGACCAAGACGGTTCCGTACACCGATCTCTCAACGGACAGTCGTGGGAAAAGGTTGGATCAGTTAGTCGCATTGAGGCGTTCGCCGCCGATACCAACAAAGCCTATGCAGTCACGGGAACTTCATTAGAAATAATTAATGTGTCAAATGGATAGCTCAATCTGGCGAATAAGGGCCTGTCTAAACCCATGAGCAACTTTCTCTGTTGAGGTGTCAGCGCAGAACCTTCGGTACACCTGAACCCCTGATCCTTCAATGTCACCATGCCCAGCCCCCTGTATGACATTGACCTCGACCCTTGGGTGACTCATTAATCGGTGTTCAAGTTTTCCTTGCCGATTACATGAAGACGGTGGTGCAAGTACAGCTGAGACCCTGAGATTTTGCAGCCGGCCCAAATACTTAGCGATCAGGCGATTGGGACTATCCACACCATCTGCGTAAACGAGACCTTTCACCTGAACATCGCAATTGCTGAGCACGTCTGCAATATAGGTTGCAGATGCTGCTCCAGCCGAGTGACCTACTAGGACAATCCGGTACTCAGGGAAACTCGCCAGAATCCTTGACGCAATCGATCGCAAGTGCCTTCTGTCCATATACATAAGGGGGAAATATGGCGGTGCTAATGAGATCGCCATGCATGGGAAACCTGCTTCCCGCACTTCGTGAACAAACATCCCAAGATCAGATGCTTGCCGTGTGAAACCTGGAAAAACGAGGACTTGGGTTCTGGCTCTTGTCGAGTCGTTCACGTCCACTCATGGATAGTAGATGATCATGCAAATTTGATGACCCTACAACTGAACGAAACATGAAGAACTAGTGTCTGAGATGCAACCAATCCTCTCTCCGAAGAGCATTGTTGGAGCTATCCCAAGGCAGCGCACCAGAACACCGGAGAGATATCCCGTAGCAGAGGGCAGGCAATCAATGGAATGGGTGGAGACTCGGTATTCATCAGACTCGCGCGAGCACTGGACGCCGATTGAATGATCGATGACCCCCGTTTTCTGTCCAACACGCAAAAAGTTGCGCATCGCGAGGCTTTGCGTTTGGAACTAGAAGAGATCGTGAACAAGTTGACCAATACTCAGGTAATCAATGCATTACGCAAAGCCGATGTTCCCGTGGACATTGTTCAGCTTCCCGAGGATCTCTTACATGATCCGAGTGCTGATGCTCAGCTGTGCAACAATGCGTTTCGCATTCCTGCCCTGCCATTTCGCATCAAAAATACGTACCCAGGTAATTAGGGCGATGATTTTCGAAACAGTGCAGCAACTATCGCCACGAGGATTGTCGCTAACACGATCTGGGTGATGAAGGTGAGCCAAAATCCCCAGTCGGCTGCCTGACCGATCAGGAGTCCGCCCCCTGCCCCAAGAACACCGATCAATACGGTCATGAGGCAACCAATCGGCTGCATGGATGGAACAAGTATGCGCGCAATAAGTCCAATGACAACGCCCGCTAAGAGACCACTAAGAATTCCTTCAATTTCCATTCTCGTACTCAACCATCTTGGTACCGGATTCCGCAAGCGCGGCAAGCCGAGAAAGGCATCGAAAATATTTCTTTCGGTACCCGCCTGTGAGCATTTCCTGACTAAAAATCTGATCCAGCCGGACTCCACTATTAATAACGGGCACCGAGCGGTCATACAGGCGATCGACAAATGTCACAAAACGCAAAGCGTAGACTTGATCGCGAAGCGGCCTGGTTTCCACGAGACCCAATACAGAGATGTTTTCAACCAGAGCTCCGTATTTGGCTTGGTGCAAGGTAGAAAGTTGCGAGAGTAACTCCTGCCACTCCACGATAACTGCGCCGCCAGATAGCTGCGAGCCAATGAATGAGTGAACGGTGGCCTCTGTGAATGGTTCGGAGTTAAACCTGAGGTCGCGATGGCGGTAGTCCGGACCCTCAATTCTGATGGTGTCGAAATGTGATGCTAATCCTTGAATTTCAC
>CAZVLV010000096.1:0-5908 GCA_964628015.1 uncultured Aquiluna sp.
GTCAGTTGATTCGGTCATTCCTGGCCTCTCAGCGACTTCCTTTAGTCGGACTAATGTCTTTAGAATTGCTTTTTGATTATTGTCGTAGGCATTCATCAACTTCAGCGCTGCAGGAATTCGCGCTGTTGAGCCGTCGAAGGTTTCGATGACAATGGTTGTGTGAGGGTCAACACTCTCGAGTTCATACCGCCACCTGTGATGACCTGGATGACACCATGCGACTCTCTTGCCCTCGTCAAATTCAACGACCGTGTTCTTAATTCGATAATTGGCGAAAAGGTGCATGTCCATGCCGAATTTCGCCCCTAGTTCAAGTCGATCAGGGCCCCGTACATTTCCGCGAAGTGTGCCCGAGCCGTCGAAGAGCGGATGATTCCTCGGATCAGCGATAAGTTCGAAAATCTCAGCAGCGGGGGCATTTATGGTGATTTTCCCTGCCCGCTTGTATTTGGAGTCTGTGGGAAGAATCTCCGCCATCACTTTTTCACTCATGGGGGTCACCTTACGGCGAAGGTCTTGCCTATGCTTGCCAATATGAGCGTCCGGTTTTATGGCGGACCCCACTCCGACCGAGGTAGGGGGCCCCAACTCTGGACCAACTATGTCCCGTGGGCCTTCGCTGGCCTGACAATTCTTGGTCAAATCATTTGGATTTTGGTGCAAGGCGACGTCCGAACTTTCTTTACCATCTTGACGGTCGTCACATTTTTCCTTGCCAGCGTCACTCACGCGTACTTCAATCGCGGACTCGCTTGGACTCTGAGTTTCTTTTCCATCACACTTGCGTACGGATGGTTTATTGAAGCTTTAGGTACAGCGACGTCATTCCCATTTGGCTCATATACCTACAGTGGAACATTAGGGCCTTCACTCGGGGCTGTTCCTCTGGTTATTCCACTGGCGTGGTCCATGATGGCGTATCCGGTATTGCTCGCGGTACAACGACTGGTCAGCACTCCTATGGCCACTGCGTTTATCGGCGGCTGGCTCCTTGCTTCATGGGATCTTTTCCTCGACCCCATGATGGTGAGCGAGGGTTATTGGACGTGGCAAAACATCGGATGGATTCTTCCAGGTATTCCAGACATTCCACTACAAAATTTCTTGGGATGGTTCCTAGGCTCCCTCGCATTGATGTATGCCCTGAATTTATTACCGCGCAAGGTGGCCAAGGATCAAGTCCCGAACACCATGCTCATTTGGATCTATTTCTCCAATATTCTTGCCGCTGCAGTCTTCCTGGGCACGCCCGCTGTTGCACTGTGGGGAGGAATCTGCATGGGCCTTGTCATGATTCCCTGGATGTGGCGAATTTGGAGCCAGCCTCAGTGGTAATGGTGCAAGCAGGTTCTGCTCTTGCAGTTGCATTAGCAGCACATACCGCGTACAACCTCAGCATTCTTCGTGACCCGAAATTCTCTGGAAAAGAAATTTCAGAACCGGTAAGCATCCTGATTCCTGCACGCAATGAACAATCAACTATCGCTCGGGCAGTGACAACCGCCTGCGCCCAACGAGGTCTCAGAGATTTTGAGGTACTGGTTCTTGACGATGATTCGAGCGATGACACTGCCGAAATCATTGAGGAACTTGCACAACGTGATTCGCGCATACGGTTAATTCGCGGTCATCAACCGATTCCCGAAGGCTGGATGGGCAAGCAATTTGCCTGCCAACGACTCTCTCACAGCGCAAGAGGTTCGGTCCTAGTTTTTGTCGATGCCGATGTAGAACTTGAACCCTATGCAGTTGCTGCGTGCATTGAGTTACTCCGTACAGAAAATCTGGCCCTGGTGGCCCCCTACCCGCAACAACAAGCCGTGGGGCTTCTGGAGCGACTCGTGCAGCCGTTGGTGGTGTGGTCTTGGGTTGCGACTTTGCCCGTTGGAATCGCTGAAAAATCCCTACGTCCGAGTCTGTCCGCAGCAAATGGCCAACTGATGGTGCTCGATACCCGGGCGTATCTACATGCGGGAGGCCATGCTGCAGTTCGGAACATCGTTCTCGAAGATATCGCGCTCATGCGGACTCTCAAGAAATCCGGATTTCACTGCGCCACGGTCAACGGTGCTCAACTTGCTCACTGTCGCATGTATGAGTCCACAGACGATGTCATTAACGGGTACACCAAGTCACTGTGGAGCGCATTTGGATCACCATTCGGGTCCGTTTCCATCAATGCATTGCTGGCGCTCACCTATATTGCCCCAGCGGTTGCAATGGTGGCTGCACCAAGGAAGTCCACCCGAGTAATTGGCGCATTCGGTTACTCAGCTGGTGTAGTGAGCAGGTCACTCGTCGCTCGCCGCACAGGGAACTCCTATATACCTGATTCTTTGGCACATCCAGTTTCTATTGCGGCATTCATTGGACTCTCCGCGCTGAGTTGGTCACGCCACCTACGTGGGAAGAACACATGGAAGGGACGAGTTCTGTGAGCAACATTGTTGTGATCGGAGCAGGCGTGGGTGGATTAGCCACGGCAGCGAGACTTGCGGTAAAGGGGCATACCGTCACGATTGTGGAACAAGCCAATCGGGTCGGCGGAAAACTGCACACGTATCGCCGATCCGGATACGCATTTGATACCGGACCAAGCCTGTTTACGCTCCCTGCGGTGTACCGCGATCTATTTCTCAAAACAGGGAAAAGTTTAGAAGAAAGTGTGAATCTTCAGGCTGTTGAACCCGCGTTTCGTTATCACTTTTCCGATGGAACAGAACTTCTGCTTCCAGGAGTTGACCCCGCGCGGTGCGCCAATGCGATCGCTGAATGCATGGGCGAACAAGCAGGTAACCAATGGCGTGATTTCATGCATCGTGCTGGGGAAATGTGGCGAATAACTCGGCAACCTTTTTTACAGTCACCGCTGAATGGATTCGCATCACTATTGCCCCTTGCTAATCCAAAAGATGTTGCAACAATTGCACCGTTCACCACACTGCGCAAACTAGCGACAAAAACTTTCACTGATCCTCGCTTGATCACACTTGTTGATCGATATGCCACCTACACAGGTTCAGATCCACGCAAAGCTCCAGCGGTTCTCGCAACCGTTCCCTACATTGAACAACTTTTTGGAGTCTGGCACATTGGAGGAGGATTAGGAGTCCTCGCAGATGCTCTCGAAAAAAGATGTACAGAGCGTGGCGTAGAAATTCGATTGAATACCTCGGTGAGTGAGATTCTGACTGATGGGAATCGAGTCACTGGTGTTCGCACTGCGACGGGTGAAGTCATTAATGCGGACATCGTTGTATCAAATTCAGATGCGCGACTGACCTACAAGGAACTTCTCGCACAATCGCCTGCCAAGAAACCTAAAGTTCCCGGAGACCCTTCCCTTGCCGGCTTTGTCATACTTGCCGGTGTGCGGGGTCGGACTCCCAACCTCGCGCATCACAATGTGTGGTTTCCTCAGGATTACGATTCGGAATTTGATGCAATATTTGGTCGTGATCCTCGACCGGTTGACGATCCCACCATCTATGTCTGCTCACCCGACGACCCACTCATGCGGCCGGATCCCGATAGCGAAGCCTGGTTCATCCTGGTGAATGCTCCGCGACATGATTCATCGGGGCGCCACGGGGTTAATTGGGATGCACCTCAACTGGCGGATTCATATGCAAGTCACATTCTCGACATTCTGGCTGAGCGTGGAACTGATATTCGTGAACGCATCGAGTTTATGGAGATTCGTACTCCCGCAGATCTCGAGAGAGAAACTCGGGCGCCCGGTGGTTCAATCTATGGAACATCCAGCAATGGAGTGAATGCTGCCTTCAACAGGCCGGCGAATAAATCCCCCATTGAGGGGCTTTTCCTCGTGGGTGGCTCCTCACATCCCGGCGGTGGATTACCACTTGTGGGAATGGGCGCTGAAATCACAGCTGATCTGATTGGTCGATCCACCTGATTCACCCTGTCTGGCCAACGATTACCAGGCAATAGGCTTATCGCGTGACCACAAGCCCCCTCGATGCCGCGGATCTGAGAGTCCGCGTGCAAAAAGTTGTGGACTCATTTCTGTCCGAGCAGGAAGTATTGCTTGCGGCCGTCAGCCCCGATGTCCGTCCACTGATGGACTCCGTGAGCACCCTACTTTCCGGAGGCAAGAGATTACGTCCGGCATTTTGCTACTGGGGCTGGCGTGGAGCCGCACCCAAGAATCTCGTGAATGACCCCCTCATCGAAGCAGCCGTTGTGCAAGCATCGAGTGCCCTTGAATTTCTTCAAGGATGCGCCCTCATTCACGACGATGTCATGGATGGTTCCGATACCCGCCGTGGATTACCCGCGGCCCACCGACAATTCGCCGCCATGCACAGGGGGCAGCAATGGGCCGGTGGTGCAGACAAATTCGGCGAGGGTGCCGCGATTTTATTGGGAGATCTGTGCCTTTCCTGGGCCGATGAACTGCTCCTCAATTCTTCGCTACCGCCTGAGAGTTTGTCCGCTGCCAAAGGCGTGTACAACGAAATGCGTACCGAACTTATGGCGGGCCAGTACCTGGACCTTCTCGAGCAGGCTCGCGGCGGAGGCTCCATTGAACGAGCACTTCGGGTAGTTCGCTTCAAAAGTGCCAAATACACAATTGAACGTCCTTTGCATATCGGCGCTGCGATCGCCCAAGCCCCGCAGAGTGTTTTCGATGCCTATTCCGGTTACGGCCTTCCCCTTGGAGAAGCCTTTCAATTACGCGACGACGTTCTTGGTGTCTTCGGAGATCCCGAAGTCACCGGTAAACCCGCCGGCGATGACTTACGTGAGGGTAAGCGCACAGTGTTGATTGCCATCGCCAGTGAACGCGCAGACAAGGCTCAGGCACAGCAGATCCGCGAGAAACTCGGCGACCAACATCTGCACCTAGACGGCGTCGACATTCTCCGTGAAATTATCGAAAACACGGGCGCGCTGGCCTATACCGAAAACTTGATTGGCGAACTTCTTGATCGGGCAATAGATTCACTCAATAACCCCGAACTCCACCCCGATGCCATTGCCGTGCTCACCGAGCTAGCTCACGCGGCAACTACCAGGAAAGTGTGACAGTGTCCTCCATCAGAAACGCAATCCACCGCCTGTTGCCAACCCCACGCACAGTTACCGGACCCACCGACCATGTAGTCGTCGTAGGTGCAGGACTTGCCGGTCTGTCCGCCGCCATGCGCCTAGCAGGCTCAGGTCGCCAGGTGACAGTTGTGGAACGAGAAACAATCCCTGGTGGCCGAGCAGGTCGCATTGAAATGCAAGGTCCGTCAGGCACCTATCACGCCGATACCGGGCCCACTGTCCTCACCATGCCGGATCTCATTGCCGACTGTTTCGATTCACTCGGCGAAACCATGGAGGATTGGCTGACACTGGACCCCGTCGCGCCCCTTTATCGAGCGTTTTATCCTGACGGGTCCATTCTGAATGTGCATAGCAATGTAGCCGAAATGGCTCAGGAGATTACCCAGGTAATTGGTCCAGAAGAAGCTCGCGGGTTCGAAAATTATGTCGACTTCGTCTCTAAGCTCTATAAGTACGAGATGAAAGATTTCATCGATAGAAATATTGATTCACCATTGGATCTCCTGACACCCGATCTGGCCAAACTTGTTGCGATCGGAGGATTTCGCAAGTTAGCCCCCAAGGTTCGCGAATACCTCAAGGATCCGCGCACTGAAAGGATTTATTCTTTTCAAGCCATGTATGCAGGCCTCTCCCCCTACGACGCACTCGCCATTTATGCAGTGATTGCCTATATGGATTCAGTGGCGGGAGTTTTCTTTCCTCGCGGAGGAATGCATGCCGTTCCACAAGCCATGGCAGCCGCAGCAGAGAAAAATGGCGTTGAATTTATGTACAACACAACGGTGGAAAAAGTAGTCCACTCCAATGGAAGAGCCACGGGTGTTCT
>CAZVLV010000097.1:0-5890 GCA_964628015.1 uncultured Aquiluna sp.
ACCCTGAACCCGAATCAATTGCAACAGCCTTCAACTTGTCTGCATTCTCCTCGAAGTAGGAGAATCCGAAGTAACCGAGGCCGCCTTTGCTTCCGCTGACACCTTGAACGATCACGTTGTCGTCTTCGCTGGGGGTGAAGTCAGTGCGACTTGCACCAGACTCCCCATTAATCTCTTCGGTGAAGTAGTCGAATGTTCCTGAGTCCGTGCCGGGTCCAAAGAGTGCAAGTGGTTCATCGGGGAAAGCAGGATCAAGTTCATTCCAGTTGGAGACGGTTGATGTCGGTCCCCACGCCTGGGCAAGTTGATCAGTGGTTAGACACGTGGCCCAATCGTTGTCTTTGTTGACAACTACGGTCAGCGCATCAATGGCGAACGTCAGAGAAGAAAAACTTATTCCATTCGCTTCGCAATTGGCGATTTCATCTTCCTTAATCGCGCGCGAGGCGTTATTTGCGTCTGTTTCACCGCGACAGAATTTTTCGAAACCTCCGCCAGTGCCAGATGAACCGACGGTAACTCGAATGTCGGGGTTGGCAATTTGGAATTCCTCGGCGGCCACCGCTGTCAATGGGTAAACGGTGGATGAGCCGTCAATTCGAACGCTACCGGATTCACCGTCGCTTGAGCTCGAGTTGTTTCCGCCTCCACATGCAGTGAGAGTAAGGGTGAGGGCTGCGCCAAATCCAATGACTGAAGCAACCTGCTTGCGCCTGATGGCCATGTAAAAACTCCAATTCGTTTTCCGTGGGTTCACTTAAATGGGTGAAAATTCACCTATGTGAGTGAAATTAAGGCGACTGAGTGGACACAATGGTCTTTCAAGGTAAACAAAAGATGAACAAAAGATGTACGGATAGAGAACCCTATAACTCAGTTAGTCCGCGGGAACATCATGTTGCTCAATATTCACAAGAGTCACAGAGCCATCGGGGTGAAAGTGGCGGTGAATCACAATAAATGCGGCGGGTGAGAGCTTTACATCCCATGGAGCCGTCTCGAGATCGGCTGGGCGGACCCCCAATTGGACGGCAACTTCCGCCAGGATTGTGGGCATGACCGGTCGGTGTGAGCACAACACCGTGGGTCGAGGGTCGTGGAGCATCTCTCGCACCACTTGTTCGGTGGCGCCAGGGTCTTTTTCATTACCCGATTCACTCAATGGATCACTCACGTCAATTTTTATATCGACATATTTTGCGTATCGGCGCAATGTTTCCTTGCAACGTACATAAGGCGAGGACACCAGATTCTCGATGCCATAGGCATCTAAGGCATCGATGAGAACTTTGCTCTGGCGGCGACCTTTGCCAGATAGTGGGCGCAGAGAATCCTTTGGCCCAACGAAGTCACTTCGTTTCATTGCCTTGGCATGTCGAAGAATTATCAGCGGCACGGAATCCGGAAGAGCAATGGCTTTTTCGAGAAACTCGAAATCTTGTTCATAAGTCAACTTCTGGGCTGCATCTTTAATGCGTACCCACGAAATTTTGTCGACTTCTTCATCAGGTGCAAATCCAATATCTTCACGGACTCGAGCGCTCCAGTAGTGGACATGTTTGTCACCTTCAGGTACCTGATACTCATCAACTCCAAGATAAGGACCAAGTGCAACACTGAATCCGGTCTCTTCATCGCATTCACGAACGGCGGTGACCGGGTAAATCTCTGTGCCATCCACTTTGCCCTTGGGAAATGACCAATCGTCATATCGGGGCCGGTGTACCAGCAAGACCTTGTTGTCCCGAATGACGACAACACCGCCAGCCACAATCGGCTTACCCACGAGCCTCACCACTTATTCCGGCGGGATTGTTGGATAGTTGACCGACCGCTATACCAAGGGCATAGGCGCCAGCCTGGGTTGTATGCGTATCCATGGCAATTTTTCGAAGTACCTCCCGATCCGCGAGTATTTGGGAATTTGATGAACCTAGTGAAGAAGCGGACAGAATCTTTCGTGACTTCTTCGGGAAGATTTTATGGAAAATCCTCGCGGCCGCGGGGAGATCTTCGGGTGCAATGTTCTTCCAAATTTTCTGCGGCAGAAACGCTAGTTCCGTGGCAGGAGGCACCGTGGCGAAATCCATCAGATCACTAAAGAAGTACAGATAACGATCACTTCGCTGGGCGGCAGTAGCACTGGATTGAGCAGAAATTCCGCGCCGATCACAATAGGCCTCAATTGCAAGGAGTGCTTCGTGGCGGTCGAGTGGATCGTGGACTGCATCGAGGGATGCAATAGCACGTGTTCGGTCACGGTAAATGTGATCGGGCGAAGATAATTCCGTGACGAGCCAATGTATTTCCTCGAGCACGGTGAGCGTGTCACCGTGATCAAGATAAGCGCTGAGGACCGACAGTAACTGTGAAGTCTGATTAAGTTCGTGAACGAGAGTCTCAGCTGAAAGATCCAAATGAGACTGCACCTCGGCTCGAATCACGCATCGAATTTGTTGAGTGAGTGCCCAACGAATCAGGTCATATGGCAACGCTGATTTTTTCGGGCGCGGCAATAGCGGAACATCTGGTTGGGCGCTAGCGATCGCACCGAATCCCGCAGATGCTTTGCTCACCGAGCTGGGAGTAGCGCCTGATGCGGTAAGGCTTGCAATGAGTTTTTTAGCAAGGGCAAGGCCTGAATCGTGAAGAAGTTCTACTTCTATTTCGTGGAATGAGTCAACAAGTATTTCGTTGCGATACACCTTTACGTGATCGCTCACGACCTCAAGTACACGTTCCCCATTGTGGAATAAGAAGTAGGGAGTCCGAAGTGTGTCCACCGTGGCAAGCGGAACCAATTCAGCGTCACGCAAAAGCGCTCCAACAACGGTGATGAATTGCGCAGGTGGCTCGCCCGCAGGAGCATCGACGTGAAGTTCGCTGCGCACACTTGCACCTGAGGAGACACTGGAGTTATCTGCGGGGATCTTGAGATGCCAGCCATCGTCGGACCCACCCGAGCGAAAGCGCAGGGTGATTCCCCATCGCAATAAGGTTCCGGCGGTGGTGTCAAAGTAGGTGGCGGACATGTGTCGAACTGGGTCTGTCTCAAGGGTGACGCCCTTGGCACAAGCACTGATCAGGACTGGTTCGAGGGCAAAATCTTCAGATACCCGGAACTTAAATTCCACCTCCCGATGGATCTGGGTGCCGGTGCCGTTCATGTACCTAACTTACCGACTGCGATTTAGACCCTATTCCCGATTGCTTCAAGTTCGCCTGTTGCTTCAATTGAGGATCCGCGACGACTCTTGATTGCAATCAGAAGTTCTTGGATGTCGGTCAGCCTGCTGCCATCTTCGGCAAAGAGCCTGCGGGTCCAGGTACCGTCCGAATTAAGATCCCACGCCGCCGTTGTAGGGGAAAAGCCGAGATCCAGGATCCCTTCCACTTCGGCAATATGCTCGGGATCCGCCAGGCTCACCAGGGTTTCCACTCGACGATCTAGATTGCGGTGCATGAGGTCGGCGGAGCCAATCCAGACCGATGGATTGCCACCATTGGTGAAGGAGTACACCCGGCTGTGCTCGAGGAATCGACCCAAAATACTGATCACTCGGATCGTGTCACTCAAACCTGGCACACCTGGACGCAGTGCGCAAATTCCTCGAACCCAGACTTCCACGGGCACGCCAGCCATGGATGCTCGGTACAAAGAATCAATGATTGCTTCGTCGACAAGGGAGTTGCATTTGATGCGAATGCCAGATGGCCGACCTTCGATGTGATGCTCGATTTCCCGTTCAATGCGAGCGATCAGACCACTGCGCACAGAATGAGGTGCAACAAGGAGGCGGTTGTAGTCCGTGTTCAACGAGTAGCCCGAAAGTACATTAAATAGATTCGATACGTCTTCGCCTACTTCAGGGTTACAGGTCAGCAGACCGAAGTCTTCATAAAGACGCGCGGTCTTAGGGTGATAGTTACCCGTGCCAATATGGCAATAGCGACGCAGTTGATCACCGTCATTGCGCACCACCATCGAAAGCTTGCTGTGAGTTTTTAAACCCACCAATCCATACACAACGTGCACACCGGCTTGCTCGAGTTTTCGCGCCCAATCAATATTGTTTTGTTCATCGAATCGAGCCTTAATTTCAACAAGTGCGAGAACTTGTTTCCCTTCTTCAGCAGCCTGGATCAGGGCATCAACAATTGGAGAGTCTCCTGATGTTCGGTACAGAGTCTGCTTGATTGCGAGAACGTGTGGGTCATGGGCTGCCTGTTCAAGGAAAAGCTGCACACTCGTGGAGAAGGAATCATAAGGATGATGCAGGAGAATATCTCGTTCTCGAACAATGCTAAAGATGTCAGGTTCGGTTGCGCTTTCAACATCTGACAGTGCTCGAGATGTTTTTGGTACAAACTTTCGCTGTTTGAGGTCGTCTCGGTCCAGGCTAACAATGTCCCATAAGCCAGTGAGATCCAATGGTCCGGGCAGGCGAAAAACTTCAAGTTCATTAACGTCTAGTTCGCTGACCAGCAGTTCGAGAACATAGGGATCGATGTTTTCTTCAACCTCGAGGCGAACGGGCGGACCAAAGCGTCGGCGAACCAGTTCGCGTTCCAGTGCCTTGAGTAAATTCTCGGCGTCGTCTTCTTCGACTTCGACATCTTCATTGCGCGTTACACGGAATGCGTGGTGTTCGCACACTTCCATGCCGGGGAACAATTCATTCAAGTGTGCGGCAATGACGTCTTCGAGGGGAACATACCGCTGCGGCGCTACCTCAAGGAACCGTGGAAGTAATGGTGGAACCTTGACACGAGCGAAGAGTTTGTTACCCGTCGTCGGGTTACGCACAACAACTGCGAGGTTGAGTGAGAGCCCGCTGATGTAGGGGAATGGGTGTGAAGGATCTACGGCAAGCGGGGTCAATACCGGAAAGATTTGGGAATCAAAGAAAAGATCCATATCGGTTTTTTCCGAGGGAGTCAGTTGCTCCCACCTCAATAGTTCAATTCCGGCACCCATGAGTTCAGGTCGGATCATGTTCAAAAAGAAGTCAGCCTGTTGGCGCTGAAGGGCGTAGGCGCGTTCCCAAATGTTCTCCAAGACTTCGCGCGGGGTAAGCCCACTGGCAGCCCGCACCGCAATGCCGGTAGCAATTCGACGCTTAAGACCTGCTACGCGAACCATGAAGAATTCATCAAGGTTGCTGGCAAAAATCGCCAAGAATTTTGTTCTATCAAGAAGTGGGAGATTCGGATCTTCGGATAGCTCCAGAACCCGCTTATTGAAAGCGAGCCATGAGAGTTCGCGATCGAGAAAGCGGTCAGCGGGTAGATCAGAATCGAGGTCATCGCGCAAAATAATTGCGGCCATTTCGCTGGTCGGGGGGCCGTCGGCAGTGAAGTCCGAAATACTCATGGGCGTATCGTCCCATGCCATGGTGCCTATTGAGTAAACAAGAGATTGACTGGGTGGAAATTAGCCTTTTCGGTACAGGACGTCCGTGTCCCAGTGCACAAAGCCCAGGCTCTCATAGAGGGAAATTGCGCGAGTGTTATTCGCATCTACATAGAGCATTGCTTGGGTCAGGCCAAGGGCGCGAAGGTATGTCAGCCCCTCGAGTGAAAGTGCCCGGCCAAGGCCGGGAATCTTTGCCTGCGGATCAACGGCGAGGACATAGATCTCGCCCATGGGCTCGTGTTGATGGGATTGGGTATGGTGCGATTGGGTTTGGTGCTGGTCGACATGGTCAGTGCTCGAACTACCGCCATGGACTTTTGTCCAATGAAAGCCAACGAGAGCGTTGTCACGTATTCGTTCAGCAATAAAGAATCCCTCGGGATTAAACCAGGATTCACCAAGTCGAAGTTCAAGATCGTGACGAGTCCAGGATCCTTGATCAGGGAGATCCACGAAGGCGCGTTGATTGATATC
>CAZVLV010000098.1:0-5854 GCA_964628015.1 uncultured Aquiluna sp.
TTGCCCGACTGGGCTGATGCCAGGCCCGAGGGATTCATGTTTCCAGCAACTTATGAACTCATTGGCGATGAAACAGCTGAGGGGCTACTCGACACACTTGTGAAAAGGTTTAATCAGAGCTCAGCAAATATCAGCCTGGAAGAGAGAGCTGCTGCGGTAGGAAAGTCTCCGTATGAAGTTGTCATTATTGCATCCCTGCTCGAGGCCGAATTAGTTCCTGAAGATTTCGCCAAGGGTGCTGCCGTTGTGTACAACCGGCTTGATGCCGACATGCCACTTCAATTTGACTCTACAGTGTCCTATGCCCTTGGAATTCAAGAATTGCAACTCAACGCAGAACAATTAAAGACTGATTCGCCGTACAACACATATCAGGTGAAGGGTCTGCCGCCAACTCCTATCAATTCGCCGGGGGAGGCGGCCCTGGAGGCAGCCCTCTCGCCAGCAAAGGGCAAGTGGTTATATTTCGTCGCCGTGAACCCTGATACTAGGGAAACGAAATTCGCTCGAACATATGAGAGATTTCTTGAGCTGAAGAATATTTATCGTGAATTTCTCGAGTCCAATGACAACTGAGTACCTCACTTCCATGAAGTCACCATTTCGTGCTGCAGTTCTTGGTCACCCAATTTCTCATTCGCTTTCACCAAATATTCATCGGGCTGTCATCGAGGAATATGGGCTCAGTGGTTCTTATGTAGCTTTGGACATCACTGAGTCAGCATTACCTGAGTTCGTGGCTGCCATGGATGAAACCTGGGTTGGCTTGTCCCTCACTATGCCATTGAAAGTCAAGATATTGGAGTTGATTCGAAGTCGGGATGAACTTGTAGAACTGACTCAATCCGCGAACACCGTATATCGAACAGCGTCCGGGCAACTAGCACTCACCAATACCGACATTTTCGGTATTGAAAAGGCATTGCAGTCTTCTGGAGTGCAGTCGGTAAGTCGGGTCCTCATCATTGGGTCAGGCGCAACCGCCCGGAGTGCGGCGGTGGCCGCCCGCAATTTAGGTGCCACATCTATGTACGTTCAAGCTCGGAATGCCGATAAACGCGAATCGATATCAGATTTCATGAGAGAGATGAGCGTCACAGTTGATTCTGGCGATATCGACTACACAATGATGCACGACTTCGATCTTGTGATCAGCACTTTGCCTCATGGTGCTACCCATACAGATGGCATCACGTTTGGGGAAGGTATCCACGCGGCTCTACTGGACGTGACATACAACCCTTGGCCCAGTGCATTAGCCGCTACCTGGCCCAATAACAAGATAGTGAGTGGCAAGGAGATGCTGCTGTGGCAGGCTTCCCGCCAAGTTGAGTTGTTTTATGGAGTGAAGGCCCCCATGGAAGCGATGCGAAGGTCACTGGATTCTTCAGGATGAACTATCTGTCCACAGCACTAACTTTCCCTTGTACTTTCAATAGTGCATGACTGACAATCATTGGGTGTCGGAAGCCCAAGCCTTGGTCGTGATCCTCACATGGGCCTGTTTTATTGTTACTGGGGCGATTTTGGCGAAATGGGATTTTCGCGAGCATCGATTACCGAATTTGTACGTAATGGTGGCGTTCTTTGGTGGCTTAGCTGGTTTTGCCGCGGTGTCAGTTTTAGGTCACCCGTGGGAATCTTTTCTGCGAGCCTTCATAGCGGCGGTTGTGTGTGTCTTTGTATTTGGGATTATCCATGTTTTTGGCGGAATGGGACTGGGCGATGTCAAATATGCAGGGGTCGTCGGCCTCTATCTGGGGTGGATCAGTTGGCACAGTGTGTACTGGGGTGTTTTTGGCTCGTTCATTTTCGCAACCATGTATGTCGCTTATGGGGTAATTCGACAACGTCCTGCTCGGAACATTCCGTTCGGTCCATTTATGTCACTAGGAGTAATTGTTACCTCTGCCATTTCAGTCGTATAGCAGGTTTGGTAGTCCCAGATACTCGGAATGAGTGGCGTGAGTGAGGCCATCAGCGAATTTTTGACGAGTCTGACAGGATAGGGGCATGGTTGATCGCTTGAGGTGGCTCACGGCCGGTGAGTCACATGGTCCAGCGCTCACGGCGATTATCGAGGGACTCCCTGCGGATTTTTCGGTAACCACCAGCGACATTGATCGGGATCTCGCACGGCGTCGATTGGGCGCGGGCAGAGGCGCCCGAATGAAGTTTGAGCAAGATGTCGTGACGATTAAGGGTGGTGTGCGCCATGGCCTCACCATGGGTGGACCAATTTCCATTGAAGTAGCCAACTCGGAGTGGCCGAAATGGGAAAAAATCATGAGTCCCGATCCAGTCGATCAAGAGGAAATCGCGGATCTAGCGCGCAATGCGCCGTTAACGCGACCCCGTCCAGGACACGCAGACATGGTTGGCATGCAGAAGTATGGATTCGACGATGCTCGTCCGGTTCTCGAGCGGGCCAGTGCACGCGAAACTGCAGCACGCGTCGCATTAGGGGCAGTTGCCCGCCAGTTTTTGCGTCAAGTAGCTGGCATTGAGTTGGTAAGCCACGTGGTGCGTATTGGTGGCGCCTCGAGTTCGGGTATTGCAACTCCTGCTGATATCGAGGCCATTGACAGTAATCCGGTGAGGTGTCTGGATCCCGTGGCAGCGGAGGCCATGGAAAATGAAATCTCTGCGGCCCATCGAGACGGGGACACTCTTGGAGGGGTAGTCGAAGTCGTGGTCACAGGATTACCGCCAGGTTTGGGTAGCCACACGCATTGGGATCGGCGATTAGATTCCAAGCTGGCTGGCGCCCTTATGGGAATCCAAGCGATCAAGGGTGTGGAAGTGGGCGATGGCTTCACCCTGGCTGAAATTCGGGGATCATTAGCCCAAGATGAAATATTCCCTGATGGCAACGGCGGTGTGTCTCGCAGTTCGGGAAAGTCAGGGGGAACGGAAGGCGGCATGAGTACGGGAGATGTTCTTCGAGTCCGTGCGGCCATGAAACCGATATCGACGATTCCCAAAGCCTTGCGGACGGTGGATACAACAACAGGCGAAGAAGCTGTTGCCATAAATCAGAGGTCTGATGTATGTGCGGTTCCGGCGGCAGGAATCGTTGCTGAAGCAATGGTTGCTCTCGTAATTGCGGAAGCCGTTCTCGAGAAATTTGGAGGAGACTCTCTCGAAGAATGCCAGCGAAACATGAAGGGTTATCTTGATTCTCTGTCCATACGTGTGTCACCACGCAGTTGACTTATGAATTCGCTGGTGCTCATGGGGGCCCCCGGTTCAGGGAAATCGACCATTGGTCGAATACTCGCAGAGAATGCTCATATTCCATTCATTGATACCGATCAACTCGTCGAAGAAGCGGTCGGTGAGTCTATTTCAAGTATTTTCGTCAATAAGGGAGAGCCATTCTTTCGAGGTGTGGAGCGAGAGTGCGTGCAGCAGGCTCTTCACGGTGCTTCGCTGAGTCCAGTTGTGATCTCGCTAGGTGGAGGTTCAATACTTGATGTCCGCACCCAACAGGATCTGGACCACTTTCCCGTGGCCTGGCTACAGGTGAGTATTTCCCAGGCGTTAAAGAGGGTGGGAATGAATCAGGCGCGCCCCCTGCTGCTGGGGAATGTTAGATCACACCTGATTAATCTTCTGCAGGAGCGAACACCGATCTATGAGAGACTTGCGGACTACATCATTGATACATCTGATGCTTCACCCGACCAGTGTGCTGATGAACTTATGGCCTACATGACATCCCAGGGAGTTAATCGTGAGTCATCACATTAACGTGTCGGCGGAGATTGATTACACCGTGAATATTGGGCGTAATCTCTTGAGTGAGATCGTTGAGTCGACCTCACAATCTATGCGTGTGGCTGTTATTCACCCCGGGGCATTGCGGGCAAGTGCGGAATTAATTAAGTCTGAGCTAGAGAGTGCCGGGAGAGTAGTAGTTCTACTGGAAGTACCAGAGGCGGAAGATGCAAAAACTCCTGCAGTCGTGGAGTTTTGTTGGAATGCACTTGGGTCGTCCGGGTTTACACGCAGTGACATGCTCATTGGTCTCGGTGGTGGCGCGACAACTGATTTGGCAGGGTTTGTCGCAGCGACGTGGTTGCGAGGAATTTCTTGGATTGCAGTTCCAACAACCCTCTTGGGCATGGTGGATGCATCCGTTGGCGGGAAAACAGGAATCAATACTGATGCTGGCAAAAACCTTGTTGGCGCGTTCCATAGCCCGAGAGGTGTTTTTGTTGACTTAAATTCACTTGAAACGCTACCGGAAAACGATCTGCGCGCGGGGTTGGCCGAAGTGGCCAAGGTGGGATTAACCAGTGATCCCAGCATCCTCGACACGATTACTGAGCAGCCAGCCAAGATCATCGATCCACATTCGGCAGAATTGGAGTCACTTATTCTGCGCGCCATTGCTGTCAAGGCCAAGGTTGTCACTCATGATTTCACCGAACAGGGTTCCGGGTCCAACATAGGTAGGGAAGTCCTCAATTACGGACACACATTTGGACACGCTGTAGAGAAGTTCGAGAACTACCGATGGCGCCACGGCGCTGCTGTGTCTGTCGGAATCATGTACGTGGCCGAACTCTCGAATATCGCAGGAAGGCTGTCAGACCAGGATCTTGATCGACATCGGGAGGTCTTGGAAGTAATTGGGCTGCCTGTCACGTACCCGGCTGGACGCTGGGATTCACTGTATTCCACCATGCTGCTTGATAAAAAGGCCCGCGGATCACTCTTGCGGTTCATAATTCTTGATTCGATTGGTTCGCCAGCGATCCTTGAAGGCCCAGATCCCTCCTTATTGGTTGCTGCGTACAGCAGCATTAACCCGAATTGACGGATTCCAGGTCTAGGGTGGTGCCGTGAGCAAGAGAGTTTTAGTGATCAATGGCCCCAACCTGAACCGGTTAGGAACCCGGGAACCAGATATTTACGGGTCGACAACCTATGGCGAATTAGAGTCGCTGATTCACGAGCATGCGCGTGGTCTTGGCCTGGCTGTGGACATTCGCCAGACAGCCTCAGAAAGCGAAATGATTACCTGGTTGCACGAGGCTGCCGACTCTCAACTGCCTGTGATTTTGAATCCTGCAGCCTTTACTCATTATTCCTATGCGATCAGAGACGCTTGTGCGCTGCTTACGGCACCGCTTATTGAAGTACATATTAGTAATCCGGCCAATCGTGAGGAATTCCGTCATGAGTCCGTGATCAGTGGTGTTGCAACCGGGGTTATTGCGGGTTTTGGGGTTAATTCATATGTATTAGCACTGAGGGCAATTTCCACTCTTTAATCGGGACGGTTATTGTTCCGCTTGCTACATTCTTGACTGAAAAGAGCAACATAAGCAAGGGGCTATCCCCGCGACAGATAAGGCAGTTACGTGGCAACAAGCAATGACCTCAAAAATGGCATGGTTCTCAATATCGACGGACAGTTATGGACGGTTATTGACTTTCAACATGTCAAGCCCGGCAAAGGTGGAGCCTTTGTCCGCAGCAAACTAAAAAATGTGATCTCGGGCAAAGTGGTCGATCGAACATTTAATGCCGGAGTAAAGGTTGAGACAGCCAATGTTGACCGGCGTGACATGCAGTATCTCTACCGCGATGGCGATGACTGGGTCTTTATGGATAACGTCTCTTTCGACCAGTTTCATGTACCAAATGCCGTGGTGGGAGACAATTCCAAATATCTCCTGGAAAACCAAACGGCGCAGGTTGCGATCCACGAAGGAACGCCGATCATCGTCGACTTGCCGGCCTCCGTTGAAATCATGTTGACATACACCGAGCCAGGTTTACAAGGTGACCGGTCAAGTGGCGGAACCAAACCTGCAACACTCGAGACTGGTGCAGAAATTCA
>CAZVLV010000099.1:0-4316 GCA_964628015.1 uncultured Aquiluna sp.
ACAAGAAGCAGGAAAACGGGAAGAACCCGAATAAGTACATTCGTAAAGTCAGTCGATACCGCTTGGGTTCCTCCGACATAAATCGTGGTGCCGCTTTTCTGCTGAATCTCTGTTGCGGTCTGGGACCGAATGCGTTCTAGTAACTGAGCTGTGGCTGGATCTTGTGGCGAAGTCGTTGGTTGCACGAGAACAGCCGTAACACGCCCTCCGTCACCAAAGGTCTCCTTATTGAGTTCCACCAGCGGAATCATTTCCACGGTAGGCAATGTGCTTGCAACGCCATCGGTGTTGTTGAGTTCACGGATAGTTTCCTTCAGTGCCGCGAAGTCATCATCTTTGGATGTTTCCACGGCAACGAAGAAGGGGCCGCTTACTCCAGGACCAAAACCTTGGCCGAGAAGGTCGTACCCGACCCGCAGGGGAGATCCTTGTGCCTGACTGCCATCGTCTGGAAATCCCAATTCAAGTGTGAGAGCGGGAGTTGCCAGTCCACCCACAAGGACAAGACTGGCAATAAATGGAATAAAAGGTTTTTTCTGCAGAAGCCGTGCATAAGCCCTCCAGCGCTTCGGATCCTCAGGGGTAACCACAGGGTTCTTGCCCCACGGCAAGCGAAGTCCAAAAGATCTGGTTCCGAGCAGACTCAGGAGTGCAGGCAACATAAACAATGCGGAAATCATGACCATGAAAACAGCTGCGGCTGCCGCAACGGCCAACCCATTAAAGAACTGGATACCTAGAACGAACATTCCTAACAGAGCCAAAATCACGGTGCTACCGGCAAACAACACAGCGCGACCCGCGGTTCCCACTGATTTCAGCGCGGCATCGCGGGATGCTAGTCCTTCTTGGAGTCCTTGGCGGTAGCGGTTAGTGATGAACAATGCATAGTCGATCCCGACGCCAAGACCGATCATTGCTGCCAGGGTCGGAGCGAAACTTGCCACCGTGATGAACTTGGCGACCACAATAACGAGCAGTTGACCAGCCACGAGCCCCGTAACGGCGACAACAATAGGAAGACCTGCTGCGATCAGGGAACCAAATGCAATGAGCAAAATAATGATCGCAGCTAGAAGGCCAATTGCTTCACTGTTATCTGCTCCAGCACCGGCTCCTTCGAGCACGGCGCCGCTGGCTCCTACGGTTAACGCGCCTGTGTTTGCATCCTTAATCGTTTCGGTTAACTCACTCGCTTGTGCAGGTGTCAGGGTTGAATCCGAGAGGGTAACGGTGGCGAAGGCAACGTCTCCCTTTTGGGAGATGGGGCTAATTGCAGAATCTGTTGCCTTTGCGGCCGCAGATAAAACACTTACTTCATTGTTGAAGTCCTTCTCAACTTTATTGATCTCCCTCACGGCGCTCGGCAGGGCTCGCGCTATTGCGGCGAGTTCTTGGGGAGAGGCCTTGGCTAGTTCTTCACGGAGACTGACTGGTAGAGAAGCGAATTTTTGAATGCCTCCAAGTGCTTTATCCACTTCCTCGAGTTGTTTGCGAGTCAGACCCGTACTTGCGGAGGCAAGTGCTTGGTCAATAGTTCGGAGACCGGCTAGGACATCGGGAGGTAATTGTGACAATCTCGCAATTGCCGGAAGTGCTCGCGCAATGGCAGCAAGGTCGGCCCCATTTGCTTCAGCGAGAGGAGCTATTTGAGCAAGTATTCGCGCAGATTCTTCCAATTCGTTGTTGGTGAGTCCCGTTACTTTGCGCAGCTCTTTATGAATTGCGTGCATGAGTGCTTTTTCGACGGAGATATTCGTAGTCGTGGGACAGGAGGAGCCTAGATTGTCTCCATATGGATTTTGTACGCAAGCGACATAGCTCAGGCGCGATATCTCTTGTAGTAAGGGAGTAATTGCTTTCCGGGTTTTTTTCGCATCTATGGAGCCCTTCTCTGGTGACCACACCACTTTGATGGTTGTAGGGCTCGCTTTTCCGGTATTCAACTTTTCTAAGAGTTCCTGAGCCTTGGTGGATTGAGCTCCAGGGAGAGAGAAACTGTCATTAAATGTCGAGTTGAGCGTGCTCGCAAAGACGCCGAGGCCAATAACAATCGCGGCCCACACAAGAAGAGCCAGGATTGGTCGCCGAATGGCGAATGTGCTCATGCGCGAAACTTACCGATCTCGGGGATCCGGTACCCAAACAATGTCGTTTTGCGCAAAGATGGGGTCATGCAACTAGGACTGAGCCCCCGCGGAGAGACACTTCTCAAGAACATGGATTCCTTCATGGAGACGGAAGTTTTCCCTGCCGAACCCGTGTATGAGCGCCAAAGAATGGAACTTATTTCCTCAGGTGAAGTGAATACTGTTCCACCCGTCGTGGAGGAGCTCAAAGTAAAGGCTCGTGCCCAAGGTTTATGGAATCTGTTCCTTCCGTCACTCTCTGACGGACTGGGTGCGGTTGATTACGCCTACATTGCCGAGAAGACCGGATGGTCTGTCGATATTGCCCCCGAAGCGATCAACTGTGCTGCGCCAGACACGGGCAACATGGAGATCTTGTCCATGTTTGGCTCTGATGCCCAAAAAGACGAGTGGCTGGTCCCACTCTCGGAGGGTCGCATTCGTTCCGCATTTGCCATGACGGAACCAGATGTGGGTTCATCTGATGCAACCAATATTCAACTGTCCATTACTCGCGATGGCAGCGACTATGTCCTTAACGGCAGAAAGTGGTGGACAACTGGAGTCATGGACCCCCGTTGCGAGGTCATGGTGGTCATGGGCAAAACAGATCCAGAGGCTCCTCGGCACCTGCAGCAGTCCATGATTTTGGTGCCGGTGAACTCACCGGGTGTGACTCGAATGCGGGATCTCAGCACCTTCGGGTATCACGATCAACACGGTCATGGTGAAGTGAATTTCGACAATGTTCGGGTGCCTGCGACAAATCTTCTAGGCGAAGAAGGAAGCGGTTTTGCCATTGCACAGGCTCGCTTAGGCCCAGGTCGAATTCATCACTGTATGCGTACCTTGGGCATTGCCGAGCGCGCTTTAGCCATGATGATTGACCGCACATCCAAGCGAGAAGTGTTTGGTGGGCCGTTGATTAACCAAGGAGTGATTCAGCAATGGATCGCGGAATCACGAATTGAAATTGATCAGGCTCGCCTACTCACACTGAAGGCTGCCTGGATGATTGAACAATATGGCGCGAAAGCCGCGCGAACAGAAATAGCATCTATCAAAGTTGTGGCTCCACGTGCGGCACTGGCCGTTGTTGATCGCGCAATTCAATCATTTGGCGGAGGTGGGATTGGCCCCGATACGCCATTGCCACGCATGTATGCCGGTATTCGCTCCCTACGCTTTGCAGACGGTCCAGACGAGGTTCACCTTCGCGATATTGCCAGAAATGAGATTCGACGGGCACACGCGTGAGCGCAGAGTCAGACCGAATAATTGAAGTCCGCGACGAAGACTCCTTTGAGCTCTCGGCATTAGCGAATTGGTTACACCTTCAGGGAATCGAGTTCACAGGTGAGTTGACTGCCAAGCAATTTAAGGGAGGTGCAAGTAACCTCACGTATCTGATTACAGACTCTGGCGGTCAGAAATGGGTCATGCGCACGCCACCCCATGGAACAAAAGCGGCCAGTGCCCACGACATGGGACGAGAGGCACGAGTCTTAACCGCATTAGGCCCATATCTTTCGCAGGCTCCCGAGGTTGTCGGTTATTGCAGCGACTCCTCTGTTTTGGGTCGAGAGTTCTACTTGATGGAGTACATTCCCGGAATAATTCTCGCTCGTAGTGTGCCGGAGAATTTGTGTCCTGATCCATCAAGTGTTCGGGCGCTATGTGAGTCAATGATTGATGCACTCTCATCCCTACATACAGTAGATATTCACGCCACGGGCCTTGGTGAACTAGATAAAGGACCCGGATATGTAGCCCGGCAGATTTCAGGCTGGTCCTCTAGATACCGCGCAGCTCGCACGCCCGATGTACCAGATGCTGAAGCTCTCATGCAGTGGTTGGACGCGAATCAGCCTCCCGACGTTGGTCATGTACTCATTCATGGTGATTGGCGATTCGACAATCTTGTCGTCAATGACAATGCGGAAATCATTGGAATACTGGATTGGGAAATGGCAACCGTGGGAGATCCATGTATGGATCTCGGTGCGGCCATGGCGTATTGGATTCAAGAAGATGACACCGACGAGTTCAAAATTCTTCGACTCCAACCCACGGACATCCCTGGAATGCTCACGCGCTCTGAAGTAGTTCAGCGATATTCGAATTCCATGTCTGCTGAAGTTCAAGAATCATTAAGAAAAAATTGGTTGTTCTACGAGGTGTATGGAC
>CAZVLV010000099.1:4326-5844 GCA_964628015.1 uncultured Aquiluna sp.
TTTTCATCTGGTGCCACAACGAACCCGCAATTTGGGGCCTATGGCTCCGTAACGAACATGCTGATAACCAGGGCGCAATCGAAGATAGACAATCTCTAAGTTCTTTCCCCGGAATTGGCCCACGACCAGGCGGCCATGATGCCCGCGTAGCAGATTGCACTGATCGCGGCGAAAATCATGAAGGTCACATATCTACTCACGGTTCCACCGGGAGCACCTGGGCCACCAACGAGTGCATCAAAGATCCCACCAGTTCCACCAATGCTTTCCACTCCGAACCACACCATTGGATTGAGAAAGCTGCTCCATGACGCCTGCGAAAGATCCAAGAAACCAGCGAGAACCTGTTGGATCAGGCTTAGAGCCGCGATCAAACCCGCCCACAACATGATGGGACCGACGATTACGGTCGTGATAAGAGCTACGAATTTTCGAATCACTAATGTGTGTGACATGAGTCCCCCTACTCATTGTCATTTAGCTTTATAACAATTAATTTATGAACTCATTAACTTATGAAGTCATGAAGCGAGTGTTCCAGCAAATACCTGCCACGCTAAGAGGCTCTTGGCAACGAGACTCAAAATTATGTACCAACGTTCACCATACCGGTAATTAGCAAACTTCCCGATTTGCTTGTATTGCAGGTATTGGATAAGTGCAAATGAGTTAAAGAATATGAAGAGAGAAATGATGATGCCATACACAAATGCAGGAACCTCATTGGTAGATGTACTTCCAGGTGCCACAACGTAAATCACAATGATGATCCAAGGAACGATTCCGGTCATGCATCCGAAAATGAAGGGAAGGAATCCGCCACTACCAGGTTTTTCATACTTCTCCTGGAGCCAACCGAAGAGAATCATAGATGCGTTCACTCCGAAGATTGCAATCAATGCGGCTACATCGGCGATTCCTACGATCTGGGCAATCAAAACGATCATGACGGATGAGCTGATGGAGTATTCAACCCAGCGGAAGTAGTTGTGGTCCTGGTTAATTCCCGCGATATACCGCTTAAAGAAAAGTGGGCTTGCTACCAAGAAGTGGAATAGAGCAGAAAGACCAAAGAACAGTGCTACTCCCCAGGCAATGGGGGAGTTAATCAAGGTGACAGTGTCACTGGGTGGTGTCCCCGGAGGCCCTTCCATATAGGTGGCCGTAATGGGCAACGTGAAGTCGGTAGAGAGAACAAGAATCAGAATCATTTGCGCCAGATGCGCAAAACCTGCGACGATATTCCATGTACGCAGGCTCTTGTCCGTTATGGGCTTGGCCACTTTAGTCACGGTCTTGTCCTCTATTCCTTTATTGATGGATCACTCTTTTCCTACGGGATCATTCTTTTGCTGGTGGATCAGGGGCGGTAGGTTCCTCGTCGATTACGTCATACCGCAGGCGTCGAGACTCGATCAGGCTCACGACCATAGCGGTAACCGGAATAGCGAGTAGTGCCCCTGCCACGCCAAAGAGCGCAGCTCCCAACATGACCGAGGCAAAAGCTACCGCGGGATT
>CAZVLV010000100.1:0-5805 GCA_964628015.1 uncultured Aquiluna sp.
CTTTCGCAGATTGGTGCAGAGTTATTGCGTCAGACCATTGATGCCTTAGCGGCGGGCGTGCTTCAGCCACAGCCACAGGGATCAGAAGACATTTCCTATGCACCGAAAATTACTAAGTCGGATGCGCGAATCGACTGGACAATGCCCGCGATGGAAATTGACCGACGTATCAGAGCAACAACGCCTGCGCCAGGTGCATGGTCGCAACTGCCGACAGAGGGAGCGGAACCCGTCCGCATTGGACTCGGCCCGGTCATACCTGTGTCATCCGATCTGTTGTCAACTGGTTCGCTGGTCCCTGGTGAGATTGGAGTGGAACCTACAAGGATTCTTGTGGGGACGCTGACAGCTCCGGTGGAACTCACGTCAGTGACACCACAGGGACGCAAAACAATGCCCGCAACCGACTGGATTCGTGGTCTCGCACAGACACCAGGTGTTTTCTCATGACAGACATTGATGATTCGCGGCGAGCGGCCGTTGAATTGCTTCGACTTGTACGCGATGAAGGGGCTTATGCCAACTTAGCGCTGGCGCAGGTTTTAAAGAAATATGCACTCAATGGCCGTGATGCTGCCTTTACCGTGGAATTAGCCTACGGAGTTCTTCGAAATCAATTGCTTTATGACACCTATATTGAGCAGTGTTCTCAGCGAGAGATCTCAACCATTGAATCTGAGGTACTAGATGTCTTGCGCATGGGTGTGCATCAAATAGTGTCGATGCGAGTCCCTGACCACGCCGCTGTGGATTCAAGTGTGAACTTGGCTCGCGGCATCTCAGCGGGGAGTCAGGCAGCGGCTCGAGCAGGATTTGTGAACGCGATTCTCCGATGTGTTGCACGCAAGGACTCTGAAGGCTTCTCCCCTCAAGAGAGCCTCAGTATTACTTACTCCCATCCACAGTGGATCATCGATTCATTTCGTGAATCACTCAAAGCATGTGGCAGAAATGAATCTGAGGTTGAAGATCTACTGCGGGCAAACAACATTCCTGCGAAGCCAGTTATTGCCGTGCGCGCTGGTGATCTAGAAATTGAAGGCACCAGCCCTGGCCAATGGAGTGACAGGGCTCGAGTATTGGATTCGGTAATTCCACAAGAACTCGTCAGCGGCAACGTGCACAACATTATTGTGCAAGATGAAGGCAGTCAGTTGATTGCTCAAGCATTTCTTTTGGCGCAACCCCATGGGCCAGAATCCGCATGGTTAGACATGTGTGCGGGGCCAGGTGGTAAGGCCGCATTGATATCTGATTCCGTGCCCCCTGGTGTGACTTTCACAGCTGTAGAGCTACATGAGCACCGGGCCAGGTTGATTGAACAGATTATTTCGCCTGAGACTGCTGTGATCGTTGCAGATGCCAGAACCAGGCCTTGGGGCAATTTATTCTTTGATCGAGTTTTAGTTGATGCTCCGTGTACAGGTCTCGGGGCTCTTCGGCGAAGGCCAGAGGCGCGCTGGCGTAAACAAGTATCTGACCTCCGTCAACTTAATCCTTTGCAAGAAGACTTGATTAATGCGGCTTTGGACAGCACCAGAAGTGGGGGAGTCGTGTGTTATGCCACATGTTCACCCCATGTCGAGGAAACCACAGACATTCTCGAATCAGTGGTCACAGAGCGATCCGATGCCCAACTTGAAGATGCGAGACCATTATTTCCTGGCGTTTCGGATCTGGGCCCCGGACCCACCGTCCAATTGTGGCCCCACGTGCACGGGACCGATGCCATGTTTTTTGCGCTCATCCGCAGAAACTAGTCACTTCGGGCGCACGTGCTCGGTTAACGAGTTTGGGGGCATGACGAGTTTGAGGGGGTTGACGAGTCTGAAGGGGATGACGAGTCTGAGGGCGTTAGTTAGTCTGAGGGCATGACGGATTTGTTGATCTCTCCCAGTGTCTTGAACAGCAACTTGGGGCGCTTAAGTGCCGAAGTGGCTCTTGTTGAAGGGGTTGCTGACATGATCCACCTCGACGTCATGGATAACCATTTTGTTCCTAACCTCACCTTCGGCCTACCCGTGGTGAAGAGTGTTATTGATCAAACCAGTCTCAGGGCCGATATCCACCTCATGATTGATGATGCCGATCGTTGGGCACCTGGATATGCCGAAGCGGGGGCCTACTCGGTGACATTTCACATTGAAGCGGCTCGTGAACCAATATCTCTTGCGAAGAACATTCGTAGCTCTGGTGCGCGTTCAGCGGCCGCACTCAAGCCAGCCACTGACTTATTAGCGATTGAGTCTGTTCTTCCTTATCTCGACATGATTTTGATCATGACCGTGGAACCGGGTTTCGGGGGACAGGCCTTTATTCGGGAAATGCTCCCGAAAATTCGTCGCGCACGTGAACTCACGGGGGCGGACATGTGGATTGAGGTGGACGGCGGAGTGAGTGCTGACAATATCCTCGAATGCCGTGACGCGGGTGCAAATGTTTTTGTCGCCGGATCAAGTGTGTACCGCTCATCCGATCCCGCAGCGGAAGTCATGCGACTTTCGTCCATGGTGACCTCATAGCCATGCCGGATGTGAATCACGTCTTCATGCAGCGCGCCTTAGAGCTTGCTCGTCAAGGCCCGATTTCTGATAATCCTCGGGTGGGTGCGGTCATTGTTCGCAATCACCACATAGTGGGAGAAGGGTTTCATCGGGGAGCAGGAACTCCCCATGCCGAGATTGAGGCAATTGCTCAGGCGGGGGAGTTGGCTCGCGGCGCACAGATATATGTCTCGCTAGAGCCGTGCAAGCACCATGGTCGGACTGGACCGTGCACCGATGCAATCATCGAGGCAGGTATTCGCTCGGTGGTTTTTGCGCAATCAGATCCGACAGTGCAGGCAGGTGGCGGAGCGCAGGTTCTCGATCGTGCAGGCATTACCGTGTCTTCTGGATTGCTCGCAGGCGAAGCCGAAAGACTTAATCGGCCTTGGTCTCACTGGGCAAAGACCGGAAAGCCTTATGTCACCTGGAAATTCGCACAATCCATAGATGCCAGAGTTGCAGACCGATTGAGTGCGCGCACGGAAATTAGTGGATCGGAGGCTCGCGTTGCTAATCATGTGCTCAGGTCTGAAGTTGACGCAATAATTGTGGGAACTCGTACCGTCGCAATTGATAATCCCCAGTTAACATCGCGCAATCCTGATTCACATAATCAACCACTCAGAGTGGTCGTAGGAGAATCGGACATCCCTGCCAAGGCTGCACTCACACACACGATGGGCGGCGAAGTACTTCACCTGAGAACCCATGACATTTCCCAGGTGCTAAATGATTTAACGGAGCGCGGCGTGAGGCACATCCTGCTCGAGGGAGGGCCTACCCTTGCGGGCGCCTTTCTGGACGTTGGAGCAGTGCATCAGATCCTCACCATTATTGCGCCGGTTACCTTCGGGGCTGGACCACAAGCACTGAGTACGCTCCTTGACCCGCACTTCACGGTGACCGATATTCACTGGGAGCGACTCGGCCCTGACCTAATGATTAGTGGCACTTTAGTGCGTCAGTAACTGTCAAGGTGATCCCATCGATAGAGTCCACCTATGTTCACGGGAATTATTGAAACCCTCGGCAGGGTTACTTCAATGGAAAATCGTGAGGAGTCAGCGCTTATCTCTATTCATGGTCCGGGAGTTCTGGCCGATGCAATTCCAGGAGCATCTATCGCTGTCAACGGTGTGTGTCTAACGGTTGTGGATTGTAATGCTGAAGTTTTTTCCGCCGATGTCATGCAAGAGACCCTTATTCGTTCAACCTTAGGCGCACTCACGGTCGGTGATCCGGTCAATCTTGAACGAGCAATGCCAGCCAATGGCCGACTAGGTGGTCACATAGTGCAAGGTCATGTTGATGCAAAGGGTGTCATTCGTGACATCGTGCAAGAACCTGACTGGACAACCATGCGCATTTCTGTGCCGAGGGATATTGCTCCATTTATTGTGGAGAAAGGGTCCATTACCGTTAATGGCGTGTCACTGACCGTCGTCAACGTTTCGCTTCCGCAAACTGTTGATCATGAATTCAGCGTATCCCTGATTCCGACCACTCTTCGCGAGACGAATTTGCATGCACTTCACGCAGGAGATTCAGTGAACATCGAAGTGGATGCGCTTGCCAAGTATGTCCAGCGCCTCATGGCATTTAATGAATTGGAGTCCACATGAGCGGCGGAAATGCCCCCACGTTGAAACTCGATGCTGCAGGAATGCGAGTTGCAATTGTTGCAAGTAAATGGCATCAACGGATTATGGATGCCTTGATTGAGAGTGCGGTATCTGCGTGTAACACAGCGGGAGCGATTCATGAAGTAATCCGCGTTCCCGGTGCTTTTGAATTACCGCTGGGCTGTCAACGCGTTGCTCGTTTGCGAAAAGTTGATGCCATAGTGGCTTTGGGTGTTGTCATTCGAGGCGGTACGCCGCATTTTGAGTATGTGTGCCAGGCTGCCACTGAAGGACTGTTGAGGGTGAGTCTGGATGAAGGCATCCCCATTGGTTTTGGGCTACTGACCGTCGATACCGAACAACAGGCACTGGATCGGGCAGGGTTGGTGGATTCCACTGAGGATAAAGGCACAGAAGCGGTTGAGGCTGCCCTTGCCATGGCTGTGGCTCAGCAAGTCTCCGAGAGCGCCGTCGGCTTTCGGTAGGCTCACCACATGTCGGCGCCAGACGAATCAAAGACATTTGAGGAACTCTTCGATGAACTTGGTCATCGGATTTCCTCGGCGGATCCTTCCTCTCGAACTGTTGAGCTTATTTCCCAGGGAACCCATGCCATTGGGAAGAAAATTGTTGAAGAAGCCTCGGAAGTCTGGATGGCTGCCGAATATCAATCTCCGTCAGAATTGGCTGAGGAAATTTCTCAGTTGCTCTACCACGTGCAGGTTCTCATGCATGCACACAAGATCACGCCAAATGACGTATACAAGTATTTATAGTTTCCATGCATTGACCATCTCTCGACTCGTGAATGTAAGTGAGGATTTTCCGTGGTACTCAAGGTCGCAGTTCCGAATAAGGGGCAACTTGCAGAGCCTGCAAGACAAATGCTCAAGGAAGCTGGTTATCTCTCAGCGAGTAACCCCCGTTCACTTGTTGTCCATGATCCCCTTAACGGCGTTGAGTTCTATTTCCTTCGGCCCAAAGATGTCGCGATCTACGTTGGTGCAGGCACCTTAGATGTTGGTATCACCGGCCGCGACATGCTCATGGACAGCAGAGCTCCAGCACGTGAAGTCATGCAACTCGGCTTTGCTCCATCCACTTTTCGAATTGCCACACCTCTTGGCAAGTATCCAACGATTCAAAGCCTCGAAGGAACACGTATTGCTACCTCGTACCCGGGGCTGCTTGAGAAATGGCTCACTGCCAATAACCTGTCGGTGACGGTTGTGCGACTCGACGGTGCCGTTGAGAATGCTGTGGCTTTGGGTGTTGCTGACGTTGTAGCTGACGTAGTAGCAACGGGAGCGACCCTGCGTGCCGCTGGGTTGGAAATTATTGGCGATCCAATTATCGAGTCTGAGGCAATCCTGATTTCACCAGATTCCACTGAGGCCTCGAGTGCCCAAGAAACCTTTGAACGAAGGTTACATAGTGTCTTGGTGGCAAGGACTTATGTTCTCGTTGATTACGATATTGAGAATTCATACCTTGATCAGGCATGTCAGATAACTCCTGGGATTGAGTCACCCACCGTGTCCGCTCTGCAAAACCCCAGTTGGTCGGCTGTAAGAGCCATGGTTCCCGCCGCTGATGTTCATCGAATAATGGATGAATTATTTGTGTTGGGGGCTAAA
>CAZVLV010000101.1:0-5804 GCA_964628015.1 uncultured Aquiluna sp.
GGTAGGTCCAGTTTCTCTGGTTGGTGCCCATGCCCTCGTTGGCAACTTCAAAAAAGTTCCCAATAATGCGCGCGCCCTAGGAATCCCAGCCCACATCACACCCAACGTGATTCACGAGACTGACATTGACCCAGCCGTTGAAGTTTACGTGAACAATTGTTCTTGGTATCGAGAGAATTTACGACGAATCGATTAATATTCAGCGATTAATTCTGATAGCTCTTTTGCGCCGGAATGTTTGAGTAGCGACCGCAACTCATCAAAAACCTGTGGCGTAGCAGCAAGCAAAAAATTTCCAAAATCTGCGCCGTCTAGACCCTCAACGATTCCACCCGACTCCTGCGCAATCAATGCCCCGGCAGCGTAATCCCATGGGTTCAATCCATATTCGAAGTAGGCATCACTGCGCCCGCAGGCAAACCAACATAAGTCAACAACTGCCGCACCCCCTCGACGAATATCGGCGATGTGCGGAATTACTCTTTTGACGACATCGGCCTGCTTTTCGCGACGAACTGGGTCGTATCCGAAACCAGTCATCACCAGTGCAGTGGCCGCGGATGTCGATTCCCGAATAGATATCCGATGCCATGGAACGTGAACACCTGCATCCATATCCACTCGCCACGATCCAAAATTCCTTTGTGCCAGAAAGATCTCGCCCTGCGCTGGTATAACCACAATGCCAAATTCAATTCTCCCGAGTCGCTCTATCGCGATCGAGACACCCCATAACGGAATACCAAACAGATAATTCACGGTCCCGTCTAGGGGATCAATTATCCAGCGATAATCGCTCGTTCCTTGCTTATCTGATCCTTCCTCGCCCAGAATGCCGTCAGACGGGTAATGCTCAAGGATCGCGTCAACAATCATCTGTTCTGATGTTTTGTCCATCACGCTGACAAGATCAGTCGAGGTTGATTTCGATGTGAATTGGAGATCAATCGGTCTTTCATGCATCAAGAACATGGCGGCTTGTGTAGCCACCCTCCACGCAACTGAGAGACGACCTGATTCATCACTGAGCAATGAGAAATCGTCTGGCAAAGAAGAAAGATCCATGCTGGGGAAACCTGCTCAATTCTGGGTATGGGTCGGTTTTGCGTGCGTCAGACCAGTAACGTATCCATCCCATGCTAACCAATCCCCTGCGACCATTCATCCACGTACTGCGGATTCCAGGCGCGGCTGCTTTCTCATCGGCAGGATTTATCGCACGACTTCCGTTGGCCACAGTAAGTCTTGGCCTTATTCTATACATCAGTAATGATACCGGGTCATATGCTTATGCAGGATTCCTGCAAGCTCTTTTCGCTATCACGTCTGCAGTCGCAGCTCTATTTACAAGCAGGCTCGCTGACAGAATCGGGCAACGCCCCCTGCTGGTGATTCTTCCATTTATCTATTCATTTGCGCTGGTGGCATTCGTAACTTCTGTTCACATGCAATGGGCAAGGTGGGCTCAGGCTTTGCTCATTGTCCTAGCGGGTGCAACATTTCCTTCATTTGGATCTTTTGTAAGGGCTCGATGGGCCTATGTCACTGATCGGCAAGTAGTCGAACTGCGGACAGCTTTCGCGCTCGAAAGCATCATCGATGAGCTCATTTTTGCCATTGGACCAATGCTCGCAACAACGTTGGCATTCACACTTGGGTTTCCATCACCACTCATCGTGGGAGCCATCCTCACTCTCGTTGGCGGACTATTACTCGCAACGCTCACCAAGTCAACTCCGCCCGTGCACACCAGTGAACGGAGCAGTCACAATCAAAAGGGGGCGCTACGACAACCAGGTCTGCTCACCCTGGTAGTTGCGACAACTGGCATTGGCGTGCTCTTTGGCACATTTGATGTGGCAGTTGTCGCCTTTACGGCTATTGCTGGTTCGCCTCAACTGGCAGGCTTGATTTTGTCGCTGTGGGCCCTCGGATCCATGATCGGTGGAATCCTATTTGGCAGTCGACACATCAAGATGGCTTTACCAAGCCAGATGATTGCTACCTCCTTGTTTATGTTTGCTATTGCCGCGCCTATTCCATTCCTGCCGTCAACGGGACTGCTGGCCATGGCCGCATTCCTCTCGGGCTTCGCCATAGCACCCACTCTCATCAGTGCGTTCTCGCTCGCGGAACGTCTAGTACCACCACAACTGCTCACTGAGGGACTCACGTGGGCAAACTCTGGACTCGCACTTGGATTCGCGGGAGGCGCATCTCTCGGCGGATACTTGGTGGACACCGTTGGAACAGGATGGGCTTTTGCCCTCGGTGTTCTTGGTGCAGGATTTACGCTCCTCGTTTCGCTGACCTCCAAATCGATCTGGGAACGAAATAGCGCACAAAGATCCCTACCCGAGCCTGCGATTGTCCTGAACCCTGATCCGATCCCTGGGCCTACTGCCGGTGGATTTATCGATGATCCTCATCCTCACCGATAGCAGAATCTTCTAGGTAAATACTCGTTTATTGCGCTGCCTCATGCACACTCAGGACATAAAGCGGTAAGTTATGCCATGGAGGCTAAAGCCTCCCCCACAAAGCATGCCGCGAGCCCTAAAATCACCTGCGGCACAGATGAAGGAGTTAGCCCTGGACACGCTAAGCCCCCGCGAAATACAGTTTCGTGTCAGGGCAGGGCAATCTCCTGAAGAAGTGGCACAAGACACTGGTTGGCCTCTCGACCGAGTTATTCGCTACGCAGAACCACCATTGGGCGAACGTGCCTATGTTGCTGAACGAGCTCAATCCACGTATATCCACGGGACACGCGGTGGATCCACTTTGGCGGAGGTCGTGTCTCAGACGACTCACACACACGATCTTTCCTGGGACAGTTATTACTCAGATGGGCAATGGATCGTCATTGCAGCCCACGGGGACATACGGGCATTGTGGAATTTCGAACCCACAGGCAATACTGTGCACCCACGCAATGATGTAGCCCGGCAATGGATGGGCGTATCAAGTCCGGCTTTTGCCGAGGAACCTTCACAGGACACTGTGATTCAGGACACTGTGATTATCGAAACGGCTACTCCACGAGTGGAGCCCGTGCGCCTCGTAGCGGTACCAGAACTTGAGCCTGAAACACCTCCAGTTTCGGAGTCAACATTCCAACCTGTAAAGGTTGTTGATTCACGCGAGAGCTCTTCCCATGAGTCAGACGTCATAGAGGAATCGGAATTGCCACTTGGCATAGAGGAATCGAGCAAGGCACCAACGAAAAAACCGAAACGCGGACGCGCAAAGGTTCCCAGTTGGGACGAAATTCTTTTTGGTGGCCCACAAAATTCGCCCTAGAAATCGGGTTCTCGTTGATCAAAAGGCAGCGGTTGAGTTGATATGTGAGAGCTTCTCGCGTTCTTTGCCGTCAACCGAGCGCGGTAATGCCTCCTGCACAGCACTTCATAAGAAATTTCCTCATTACTATTAACATCGCCTACGAGAACTTGATCGCCGTCGGTGGTCATGTCTCCTGCAACAGTCCTGGCGTTATGCAGAGCTCGGGAACCGCACCAACATAAGGCTTCCACCTGCAAATACTGAACACGATCCGCAAGTTCGACAAGTCGAGCAGATCCGGGGAATAATTTTGTCCGAAAATCAGTCATGATGCCAAATGCATAAGCGTCAATCGACAAGTCATCGACCAATTGGGCTATTTGTTCGATCTGTTCGGGTGAGTAGAACTGTGCTTCATCGCAAATCAGATAGTCAATACGATGGCCAGATGAAAGCCTGTCAACAATATATCTGCGAAGATTGAGATCTACGTCAACTTCAACGGCCGGCACCTCGAGCCCCAGTCGACTTGACAACACAGAAGAACCTGCTCGGTCAAGTCGAGTGAAGACGACTCCCGACCTACCTCTGGTTGCATGATTGTGATCAGTCTGCAACGCGAGTGTTGACTTGCCGCAATCCATTGTCCCAGCGTAAAAGACCAATTCAGCCACGTGAACATACTTCCATAGGTGAATCAGTCATTATGCTGAGGCGGTACTTTCTGAAACGAAAACGCTCAATGGAACCAGAGATTCCTCCGGCGTGACAGATCCGTGCTGTCCGAGAAGACTTGAAGATAATGGATCCACAGCACTGGAGAGCATGTGACTATCCCTGGAAATCACAACTAGATCTCCAATTCTGTCAGCCATACAGGCTTCGTTGACCTTAAACAGTCCTGATGTGAGACTTTGATCGCGCGTGAATACGTGAGCCCGCTCCCCAAGGACAGATTGCCACGCTTCCTGTACATCGTGATGTGAGCCTTCACGCACATATAAATGTCTTGCTCGTGGCTCTCCCCCAATTCTCAGCAGGGATTCCTGAAGGGATGGATGATCTTCAATCCTGAGTCGGTTTTCATGCGGACACGTGATCATTCCGTGGTCTGAGGTGACAATAAGCGATTCACCTGAGACGAGTTTTTCTACTAGCGAAGTGATCAAAGTATTCACAGTGCTTAAACCCTGTACCCATTCATCGGATCCAGGCCCAAAGATGTGTCCTATACGGTCAAGATCCGGCCAGTAGACGTATGTGAGCGCAAGGCTCTTGCCTGATAAATGTAATTGACGACTACCGAATGAGCTCATTATCTCGTTGAAGGAATCTGCGCCATGATAGGTCGAGCCCCTCAATACCGAGCGAGTGAGACCTGAATGCTGGTGCTTGGTTGGCGCAATCGTTGCGACGTCGGCCCCAGACTCACTTGCGAACTCAAATAGTGTTCTCTCTGGGGTAATCGATAGGGGGTGCGGTGTCGATCCCCACCGCAACGGAGCGAATATTTCTTCTTCTTCTGGAAGCCAAAATGACGCACCGACAAGACCGTGCTCACCTGGGCTAAGACCTGTGCCAAAAGACCCAAGGACGACAGGCGTGGTACTCGGGAACTCCGTCGCAATGCAGGAATTGTTACCACTGAGAAAAATAGGCGCTTTCGACAAGTGATCACGTAGTTGTAGCTCGCCGAGACCATCTATGAGAAGGACGATTACATGATGTGAGTCGGGCAGTGAAATAGGTGCTTGACCTCGTAACAGTCCAAGTGAGTGTAAAGCAGAAGGAATGACGTCTTTCACACTCAATTGCCGTTCCAAGAATGCGAGATCGGTCATTCGCTCATGCCTCTAGTTCAGACGCGTCGCAGTAGATTCCGATAACTGTGCTGAAAACTCCAGTAAACGATTTACTGTTTCAGCGCCATCGGCAGCTTCAGATACTCGAAGTGAAAAGTCATCGTTGGTTGATGATCCCGTGTAGCCGTGATCGGCATCACAGGAGGGATCTCCGCAGGATGCAACCTCAAGCTCGATCCTGTTGACGGCTCCCCAACCAATCGTGAGGACCACTTCAATTGTAGAAACGGCACCGCTAGCTCCTGCAGGGTCACGAACCACTCGGGTAACCACAATCGAGTTAACCTTGTCGAGGCGAACTGCCTCGGTAGACGATGAAGCATGAGCCACTCCATCCAGATTATGTTCATCGGTATGACTGACTAAGAGTCGTGTGGAAGTGAGTGCTAGGACTGTCATGTGACGGCGGAGTTCATCTCGATCAAATGCAGCTTCGTGCTGAACAACATACGCCAACAACGTCTCATGGCCTAGGGCCGTGGCCAAGGCATCGAAAACAACTTCTGGGTAATAGCCGTGACGCTCGAGGTCAGTTCGCAAGGAATCTTCATGGACACCGGATTTCATTGAAGATGAGTCTAGGGCTAATGTCTGTATGTGACTCGACGAGCCTTGGATTCATCTTTTTTTGTCATACATCCTGATGTTCACGAGGCA
>CAZVLV010000102.1:0-5783 GCA_964628015.1 uncultured Aquiluna sp.
GCGGAGATCCCATCATTGGTACAACTCACATCGATGCACTCGAAGCATTTCAAAATGATCCCGAAACCGATGCAATTGTCATGATTGGTGAAATCGGCGGAGATGCAGAAGAGCGTGCGGCCGCTTATATCCGCGACCATGTCACCAAGCCCGTCGTGGGATATGTCGCCGGGTTCACGGCCCCCGAAGGCAAAACAATGGGGCACGCGGGTGCAATAGTGTCCGGGTCAGCGGGTACTGCTGCCGCTAAGCAGGAGGCGCTTGAGGCTGCGGGTGTCAAAGTGGGGCGTACTCCCAGTGCGACAGCTGACCTCATGCGCCAGATCATGCAGTAAACATCTGCTTTTCGCTGTTACACCGCGTGCCAATACCCTCAAAAAGCACGGGGGACTGTAATCGTTAGCAGGTGAGTTCCATGGACACCCTTCCGCCCGAGGTACCCCAGGACTCCGTGCACCCGGACGCGCCTGCGTGGGCCGTAAAAGCGGATCTTTTCGCGGGGCTCTCCGGTGTACTTGCGGCACTCCGATCGATCGTGATCACCGTCGGATTGGCGGCATTAGTTCTTACCCCCGTGGTTGTTGTTGACTCCAACGCCGCGTTTGGTGCCAAGGCGGTTTTTGACACCACGACCTGGGGCTGGCTATTAATGAATGGTGCCCCGCCGAAATTGGGGGCGGCCACATTCACTCTCATTCCGTGGGGCTTGGCCATCATTCCCTGGTTTCTCAACTTCTTTGGTGCTCGAACGCTGACCGCCAAGTATCGACTCAACCCACGCCTGCTTGCGGTGTCCACATCACTGGCATTTATCACCTATGTTTCTTCGGTTGTTTTTGCCGCAGCGTTTGTCGATTCCATCAATGTCTCCTTCTCAGTGTGGTCAACGCTGATCGTGACTGTGCTTGTCACGGGCTCTGCTCTTCTTGCGGGTGTTGTCTCGGGTTTGCACGATTCAATTGCGATCCCACCAATCCTGAAATTCATTCTGGCTCGCGGCGTAGCGGTTGTCTTCGCAATTTTCGGCATTGGTGCGCTTTTTCTCGTGATCCTGTTGCTCGCGAACTTCTCTGATGTCCTGTTTTTATTCAATCAACTCAATCCGGGCTATAGCGGGTTCTTGGCACTCACCCTTGTGAGTCTGGGTTACCTTCCAGTCTTGACCGTGTGGACCATGGCATATGTCACAGGTGCGGGTTTCAGTATTGGACCTGAGGTCATGGTGTCCCCGTTTATCCCTGTCACCGCCCCGACACAACTTCCGCCTTTCCCCCCGCTCGCAGTATTGCCAGAGACCGCAGGTGCAGTCGCATGGCTATTACCCGCGCTCGTCATTGTGTTGGGTGTGGTGTGGGGGATCGGGGTGTCTGTCCGAATGTCCCGGGAGTCCGTGCTCATGCGCTTGGTGATCGCCGTGGCAATTGCCGTGGTGGCGGCAGTCATCACCATGGGGCTCGCCGCATTGTCGACCGGCAATCTAGGCGATGTTCGCTTAGTGGAACTGGGCCCAGATCCCACCCTGATGGGTTCCTTAACATGGTTGTTGTTGACCGTAGGCATGATTCCCGCAGCAGTTATTCCTGCTCGAATGTTTACCCGCAAGAAGAAAGTTGTTATTTCGGTTGTCAAGACTGATGAGGCAGCAATCGATGTTCTCGAAAATGAGTGATAGGTAATGGACAATGTGCGAATAGGTGCAGCCCTGCGTTGGGCGCGGGGAGCGTACCGACTGAATTTTCTTGCTTTCGTTACTTTGTCGTTGGTGGTCACGATTTTGCAATTCGGTCAGCAAATGGCTGCAGGCCCACTTTCTGAATCTCTCACGCTGTGCCTGAATCAAGGAATTCCCGCCAGCGCAGGTGGCGAATTGAATGTAAGTGCGTTATCAAATTGCTTTGCTGCGGAATCTAATTCCATCACCATGGCTCTGCTGGGAGCGTTGTTTTTTGTGATCGCATCATTTTTGGCAACTGCGGGGGTCATCCGCGGCGCCTTGTATGTCACGCGTGGTCAGCGAATTGGATTTGCCGATACTTTCCTCGGTCCTCATTTCGGTGCATTTGCCCTCACAATCTTTGTCATCATGATTGCCTTTGTGGCGGGATTGTTTTTATTTATTTTGCCCGCATTAATCGTGATCCTGTTGTTCCAGTTCGCACCATTCTTTGCTCTGGATCGCGGATACGCTCCATTCGCCGCGCTGCGCGCCAGCGCGAATCTGGTCCGCACGAATTGGGCTGTAGCAATCCTTGTGCTGTTGATTAGTACCGCCGCCTATTTAGTGTCAGGTTTGTTCTGGGGAATACCCACCATCATTGCTCTGCCCATTGCTGCCCTAGTGACCGCTTTTACCTACCGAGCATTGCAGGGTGAAAGTGTGGAAGCACCACAGTGAGCGGCGGGGTAGTCGTTCTCGCATCTGGAACAGGTTCACTCTTTCGGGCAATTGTGGAATCCGATATTGGTAATCAGGTGCGCGCATTGGTTACCGATATTCCTGATTGTGGTGCGGTGGAGATTGCCCGTCAGGCTGGCATTCCGGTTCGAGTTGTACCCCTCATCACTACGAAAGGCACGCAATCAGTATTCAGGGATCAATGGAATCGTGACGTGGTGAACGCGGTAAGTCAATTCGATCCGCACCTCATTGTGTCGGCGGGCTTCATGCGTATCTTGGGTCCGCAATTCATTGATGCTTTCCCTGAAAGAATTATCAACTCCCATCCGGCCTTGCTCCCAGAGTTTCCTGGTGCCCATGCTGTTCGCGATGCCTTAATCGCAGGGGCATCCCAAACCGGCTGCACCATTCATTTTGTTGACTACGGTGTGGATACCGGACCGATTGTGGTGCAGGAATCGGTGGAAATACAACCCGATGACACCGAAGAAGTGCTTCACGAAAGAATTAAGGCCGTTGAGCGAATTTTGTTGCCGGCCACCATCAAGGTTTTGCTAGAAAAAGGTGCCCTCGACAACACCTAAAGACGGAAAAATGATGCACGAAACACGGAAGGGTTGCCTAGTTCATGACTACTCCTCACGAAGGCATGCGACCCATCCGTCGCGCCCTTGTGTCTGTCTACGATAAATCAGGAATCGTGGAGCTTGCCACTGCGCTGAATTTCTCAGGTGTTGAGATTGTGTCCACGGGATCCACCGCACAGACAATTGAGAAAGCAGGGATACCTGTCACGCCCGTGAGTTCGGTGACTTCTTTCCCTGAATGCCTCGATGGTCGAGTCAAGACACTGCACCCGGCAATTCACGCGGGCCTATTGGCGGACACTCGGAATCCGGATCATGTACAGCAACTGCAGGATCTTGAGATTGAAGCTTTTGATCTTGTGGTGGTCAATCTCTATCCATTTAATGAAACCGTGGCAAGTGGTGCAGGTATTGACGCGTGTGTGGAGCAAATCGATATCGGTGGTCCGGCCATGATTCGGGCATCTGCCAAGAACTTTGCCAGTGTGGCAGTCGTGGTGTCCCCAGATTCCTATCCGCGGATCGTGCAGGCGCTGACCGAGGGTGGAACCGATTACCAAATGCGGGCAACCCTTGCCGCGGAGGCCTTTACCCACACGGCAACCTATGACATTGCAGTGGGCACGTGGATGACAACGGTGGTGGCCCCTGAAGAAAGTGAATTCCCTCGTTGGCGTGGCACCGCGTGGACCCGAAGCGAGATTCTGCGCTACGGCGAGAATCCACATCAAAGTGCCGCCTCCTATGTCGGTGTGGCCCATGAAATGGGAATTGCTAATTCTGAGCAGTTGCACGGTAAACCCATGTCATATAACAACTTCATTGATGCCGATTCGGCAAGGCGCGCTGCTTTTGATTTTGTTGAACCGGCCGTCGCGATCATCAAACATGCCAATCCCTGCGGGATCGCAACTGGTCTGGATATAGAAGAGGCATACCTCAAAGCGCATGCCACGGATCCCGTGTCGGCATTTGGGGGTGTTGTGGCTGCCAATCGCATGGTCACACCAGACATGGCGCGCGCCTTAGCGCCGGTGTTCACCGAAGTAATAATTGCTCCAGAATTCGACCCCGAGGCGCTGGAGATTCTCCGTGAGAAAGCGAATCTACGAATTCTCAAGACATCGACACCACACCCTGGCCGAAGGTTTGAAGCACGGACCATTTCTGGTGGGCTTCTTGTGCAAACTTCTGACACCCTTGATGCTTCAGGTGACTCCCCGAACACCTGGCAATTGGTATCGGGTGAGCCTGCTGACACGCCCACCATGCGGGATCTGGAATTTGCGTGGCGGGCATGTCGATCAGTGAAGTCAAATGCAATTCTGTTAGCGAAATACCAGGGTGCGGTCGGCATTGGCATGGGTCAGGTTAATCGCGTTGACTCAGCACACTTGGCGGTATCGCGCGCGGGAGACCGCGCAGCGGGATCCGTAGCAGCCTCAGATGCCTTCTTCCCATTCGCGGACGGACTGCAGGTGCTGATTGACGCAGGAATTCAGGCCGTTGTTCAACCAGGTGGATCGGTGCGTGATCAAGAGGTCATTGATGCTGCCCAAGCCGCGGGAGTGACCATGTATTTCACCGATACCCGCCACTTTTTCCATTAATCAATATTTCTTCTAGGTAAGGATCGACATCAGCGCACACCGCATGCGAGTCATTGCACTTGCGAGCGCATTCGCTGTGGGAGCCATAACAGCTGCCCAGGCCAGAGCAAATGGCGAATTAGCAGGGTTCGCTGGTAGTGGCATTGAAGCAGCCGTCATCAGTTTCGGTTCGGGCTTACTCATTCTCTCGCTAGTGGCGTTAGCAAATGTGAAAATCCGCACGGGAATTGTGCGCGTCGTCCGTGAATTCCGCTTGGGCAGTTTCCCTCGATGGCAGGTGTTGGGTGGTGTACTGGGCGGATTCTTCGTAGGTGTGCAAACGAGCTCTGTCCCAGTGATCGGGGTAGCACTGTTCACCGTGGCCGTTGTCGCCGGGCAGAGTGTCAACTCTTTAGTGGTCGATCGCATTGGATTGGGGCCCGCAGGAGTTGTTCGAGTGACATCTTTACGGCTCGTGTCCGCCTTATTAGCAACCTTGGGTGTTGCGGTAGCGGTATCGGGTCGTTTCAATGGATATAGCTTCAATGGATCTGATGTGACTGGCTTGCCGGTGCTGCCCATCCTTTTGGCCTTCATTGCTGGTGCTGTGATTGCCATTCAGCAAGCAATTAATGGTCGGATAGGAGTAATTTCCGGTAATTCATTCTCGGCAGCGTGGTTCAACTTCGCTTTCGGGACAACGGCCCTCGTGGTGACTGCCGCGGTTGTAATGATGGCAAGTGACACGAGTGTGCAGTCCACTGCAGGAGCTCCGTGGTGGGCCTATGCCGGTGGTGCATTGGGCGTGATCTTTATCGCGACATCTGTATGGGTGGTTCCTCGCATTGGCGTTCTTCTGTTCGCATTGATTTCCATCAGCGGACAACTCACTGGCGCGGTCATTCTGGATTTCATTGCGCCCACCGACGGTACCGAGTTAGGTGCACAACTCTTTATTGGCATTGGTCTTACCTTTATCGCAATTGCACTGTCCACGATTCCGCGACTTATTCGCTCTCGCGGACGTTAGCGGTTAATGCCTGATCACTTACCTTTGGTGAATATGCAAAGATGCGCCCATGATTCTTGATGGAAAAGCCACAGCCAAAGCAGTCAAAGAAGATCTTCGAGTACGTGTAGATGCACTCAAGGCAAACGGCATCACCCCGGGACTAGGTACCGTCCTCGTGGGAGATGACCCCGGTTCAC
>CAZVLV010000103.1:0-5332 GCA_964628015.1 uncultured Aquiluna sp.
GGAAGCGGACTACAAGCCGTTATTGATGCGGGCCACGAATCCGAGTTGGCCGAGATGTATGCGAACTGGGATTTCTTCCGCAACTTCATATCCAATGTCGAAATGACACTTGCAAAAACAGATTTATCGGTTGCCCAGCAGTACGTGGAGCGACTGGTACCTGCGGATTTGCAATACCTCTTTGATGTCATTCGCACCGAGCACGACCTGACCGTGACCCGAATATTGTCCATCACGGGTGAAACTGGATTGCTCACCAATAATCCATCTCTAGCTCGAACGCTTGAGACCCGTGACACATACCTATTGCCACTGCACAATCTGCAGATCTCCCTCCTAGAGAGAGCTCGCATTGCTGAACCGACCGATGAACTCCGGCGCGCACTGTCGCTCACCATCAACGGCATTGCGACGGGTCTGCGTAACACGGGGTGATGCCGGTACCTGACTAGTGGTTACGGATTGAATCCGTAACCACTAGCCCATGGATCCGTGGGTGGAAAAAGCAATTCCGGATCGATGGCCGCTAACTCACCAAGCCCCTCGCACAGGACCACAATTTCCTCCCAGAGAACTTGCTCGTAGGTGTCCCACTCTGGGAGCGTGCCATGATCCTGCTCGGCCCAGGCTTGTATGTCTTCCCAGTAGCGCGCCCCGCCGCGATCACGAGAAAAGGATCGAGCACGTCGGATCACTTCAGGATGGAGGTGATGAGAATTTGCCATAGCTACCCCTTTCGAAAATGACATGGCGGTGCCCATGTCATTTTTAGGGGATTTTCACTAAGAACTCAGACATCATTACACCGCGAAGTGACATTAATCAAATCTGAAAAAGTGGTCTAGATATTGTCATTGAGCATACGGAAATTGCCCAAAGTATTGGGCTTAACCCGTTCAAGACCCAGGAACTCGGCAACGCCCTCGTCATAGGACTGCAGGAGCTGTTCGTAGACATCGTGGCCAACGGGGGTGTCATCGATTTCAATAAAACCGTGGCGGCCGAAAAACTCTTTCATGAAAGTCAGACAAAAAACGCGCTTGATTCCTAACTCGCGAGCATTGACCAGTAGTTGCTGCAATATTTGTGAACCAATGCCATGCCGAGCCTGATCAGGGCGAACAGCCAGGGTTCGAACTTCCGCCAAGTCCTCCCACATCACATGCAAGGCCCCGCAGCCAACCACGGTGCCACCAACTTCAGCGACAACGAACTCTTGGAGTTGCTCAAAAATCGTGACGGTTGCTTTGGAAAGCAAACTGCCGTCCACCGAATACACATCAATCAGATCCCGGATGGCACGAACATCGGTTGTTTTCGCAGGGCGAATAGTGACGGACATTATTGATCCCGCTCCGGCTTGACCAAGGGGAACAACACCGTCTCCCGAATCCCCAGACCAGTCAGAGCCATAAGGAGTCGATCCACTCCAAGTCCGACACCCCCAGAAGGCGGCATGCCGTGCTCGAGGGCACGCAGGAAGTCTTCATCAAGAGTCATAGCTTCTTTGTCGCCCTTGGCACCGAGCTTGGCTTGCTCCGTTAATCGCTCGCGCTGAATCACCGGGTCAACGAGTTCGGAATAACCTGTTGCTAACTCAAATCCATCTACGTAAAGGTCCCACTTTTCCACCACACCTTCACGGTCACGATGATCGCGAGTGAGCGGGGAGGTGTCGACCGGGAAATGCATGACAAATGTCGGGCCAGTGAAGGTCGGAATGACATAGTGCTCAAAGAGTTCTTCCACCAGCTTGCCGTTGACCGCACTCGGTGCGAATTTGATTTCTGCAGCATCGCACAACTTTTCTAATGTTTCCCGCGATGTGCTGGGCGTGATCTCAATATTGACCGCCGCAGATAGTTCACCGTAGAGGTCAACCTGTGGCCACACCCCGGAGAGGTCATGCAGACTGCCATCAAAGTGCGTGACGGTGAGCGAACCCGTGACAGCGAGGGCAGCCTCTTGAATCAACTCACGTGTAATGGTGGCCATGACCTGATAGTCAGCAAATGCTTGATAAAACTCCAACATGGCGAACTCGGGTGAGTGGGTGGAGTCTGAACCTTCATTGCGAAAGTTCCGGTTGATCTCGAACACCCGCTCTAATCCGCCAACAACAGCACGCTTAAGAAATAGCTCCGGGGCAATGCGCAAGAACAACTCAATGCCGAATGCATTCGACTCGGTAATGAACGGGCGTGCAGTGGCACCACCCGGTTGAGTTTGCAACATGGGCGTTTCAATTTCCAGATAATCACGCTTGGTGAGAGACTCGCGCAGCGCTGCAACAGTCTTGACGCGGGTGCGGGCCATTTCCTGGGCCTGCGGCCGCATGATCAAATCCACATAGCGTTGGCGAACACGGCTTTCTTCGCTCATGTCTTTGTGCGCAACGGGTAATGGGCGCAATGCCTTAGCCGCCATCTGCCAGCTGTCAACCATGATGGAGAGCTCACCGCGCTTGGAAGTGATGACCTCACCGTGCACAAAAATATAGTCACCCAGATCAACAAGTGCTTTCCAATCGGCAAGGGATTCCTCGCCGACTTCCGCGAGGGACACCATGGCTTGGATGGTGTCGCCATTACCTGCGGTCAGAGTGGCAAAACACAACTTGCCGGTGTTCCGACTGAAAATCACTCGACCCGCGATTCCGACACGAACACCCGTGGACTGCTCCGCCTCCAGATGCCCATGCTCAGCGCGAACCGTTGAAATGGTTGTATCGATCGGAAGTGACACCGGATATGCCTGCATTCCGCGCTTGAGCAATTCAGACCGCTTCTCCATGCGGATCTGAACTTGCTCGGGAATATCCACGGCGTCGGTCACAGTTGGCAAGGTTATTAGGTGAATCCCTTCTTGCGCCAAGCGCCTAGACTCGAAGGGTGAGTTTCCCCTCCCCTGGTCCCATTGATGGAGTGATCTTTGACCTGCACTCCACTTTGGCAGATCAAGGCGACCCTGCCACGTGGCTGATCGCTGCGGAGAAACTCGCCGGAGTGAGCGCGCCGGACCCTAAGTCATTGACGGCGAGTTTGCACAAAATCGTGGAACACGCCCGCATGGAAGACCCAGAACACCACCGAGATATTTCCCCCGCCGCACACCGAGAGATCTTTACCCGTCTTCTGGCCGACTTCACGGAAGAACCACTGACCACCGCGCTCTATGACACCATTACGGCCAGTTGGGTTCTCTATGAAGACTCACTCCCTGTCCTTCGCGCTTTGCGGGAACAGGGAATCCGAACCGCAATTCTTTCCAATATCGCTGTGGATTTTGAGGCGTTACTCGTTCAACTGGGCCTGAAGGGTGAAGTCGATGCCGTGATTACATCCAGTGATATTGGTGTGGTCAAACCGAATCCAGAAGCATTTCTACGCACCCTCGATGCACTGGAATTGGATCCGCACACCGTGTTGATGGTGGGCGATAACGCCACCGACGATGGCAGTGCCGCGAATCTCGGGATTCGCACATTGGTACTGCCCCGCACCAGTGGTCCCATTCACGGGCTCGCGGTTGTCCTGGGTGTAGTTGCCGCCGCACAGACACTCTCCGCGGCAGATTAACAACCTTGTGCGCGATATTGCACGTAAGCAATATCAGCAGAAATCACGCAGGCTGATTGTTCTTATCAAATAACAGTGCCAAACCGATCAACGTGAGATTGGGTTCCTCCACGGTGATGGTTCGCGACTCCGGCACCACAATCGGACTGAGACCGCCGGTTGCAATAACCGCGGTGACCGGACCAATCTCTGCAATGATCCGATCCACTAGGCCATCTACTTGTCCCGCAAATCCGTACAGCGCACCGGCCTGCAGGGCCTCTACCGTGTTCTTGCCCACCACCGAGCGAGGAGCGACAAGTTCCACCTTGCGCAACTGCGCGGCACGGGAGGCTAATGCCTCAAGTGATATTTCAATTCCCGGTGCCAGTGCACCACCAAGGAACTCCCCCTTGGAGGAAACAACATCCAGATTCGTCGAGGTTCCAAAATCCACCACAATGCACGGTCCACCAAAAAGCGTGTGAGCGGCAAGAGTGTTGACAATGCGATCGGCACCAACCTCTTTCGGATTGTCGGTCAAAATGGGAACACCCGTCTTAATGCCGGGCTCCACAATTACCGTGGTGATCCCTTGGTAATAGCGATCGCACATCAATCGATATTGGTGCAACACTGCAGGGACGGTGCTACACAGCGAGATCCCAGTAACGTCAGGTTGACCATTGAGCAGGCCGGTGAATGTCAAGGCAAGTTCATCAGCCGTCTCCGCGGCATCGGTCTTGATGCGCCACGACTTGTGCAACTGATTACCCTCAAAAAGGCCAATAACCGTATTGGTGTTACCCACGTCAATCGCGAGAAGCACTTCTATACCTCCACTCGAAGGTCCGCACCGATATCCAGAACCGGCGCGGAATGCGTTAACGCACCCACCGCAATGTAATCGACACCCGTCTGAGCAACTTCCTTGGCGGTCGCAATGGTCAAACCACCGGAAGCCTCGAGTGCGACATTATTGCCATGAGCGTTCACTGCGGCACGCAACTGATCAATGGTGAAGTTATCCAGCAACACAAGATCCGCACCCGCAGCAACAACTTGATCAAGTTGCTCTAGTGAATCAACTTCCACTTCGACATCGACGTTCGGGAAGTTTTGAGTAATCAACTCAAAAGCCTCCCGCACCCCACCAGCAGCTGCAACGTGATTGTCCTTCACCAAAGCGGCATCGGAGAGGTTCATGCGGTGATTCACGCCGCCGCCGCAGCGCACCGCGTACTTCTCCAAGAATCGCAGACCCGGTGTGGTCTTTCGAGTGTCACGGATCTTTGCCGATGTGCCCTCCACCTCTCGAACCCACTGGTCCGTTGCCGTGGCAATACCGCTCAGATGGGAAAGCAAATTCAATGCAGGGCGTTCAGCCTGGAGCAACGCCCGAGTAGGTCCCGTCACACGAAGAATGACAGTGCCCGCAGTCACTGAAGCGCCATCGGTGACTGCAGCACTCGTTGTCACCGCGCTTCCAGACAAAATATGAAAGACCGATGCAGCAACGGGGACACCGGCAACCACGCCCGGTGCCCGGGCAACCAACTCCAGCGTGCTGATGTGATCCGCAGGAATGGTTGCACGAGATGTGATGTCACCAGAGTCATCGACATCTTCGTGCAATGCCCGCAGCACCACCTCGGTGACATCGAGTGGATTTAAGCCCGCCTCAATCAGAGAGTCTGAGATCTCTTTCTTCAACTTATGTCTGTGCATCAGGAATTAATTCCCACCATTTCTGTGACCACTTCGCCATTGTCATT
>CAZVLV010000103.1:5342-5779 GCA_964628015.1 uncultured Aquiluna sp.
TCGACCGTAGTCTTCACCGTCGATACGGGTAAACCGCAGCGGGATAAATAACTAGTCGCACCTCGAAATCACTTTCGCGGGAGGGGTAATCCTCTCGCCAGTGTGAGCCTCGAGTCTCTTCGCGAAGCAATGCATGTTGAACCAACACACTGGAAATGGCGAACATGTTCGCACTCTCCCAATCCTCTGTGCACTCACGAGCGCCGGAGGTATCCATGGACTCCAACCAGTGTTGTGCATGAAGCAATGAATCTGCGCTGCGCAGAACACCCGCATTGCGATCCATGACGCCCTGCATTCCGCGGCGCAGCCTGTGCGGAATCAGGTAACTGTCTTGCGCATTGGTGATGGCGATCGGTCTGCGCACTGGATCATCTTGGGCAATTGCTTGGGCGCTGCGGCGGGCAAACACCAAACCCTCCAGCAGGGAGTTTGAT
>CAZVLV010000104.1:0-5756 GCA_964628015.1 uncultured Aquiluna sp.
CTGACCAGCAATTCAAGATCACGCCCTTTACGTTATTTCGAGGAGTCGCATGTCGGCACGAGATACATCTCGAGCACCTATTCGCCTGGCAATGCTCGGCTGCGGCACCGTGGGATCCTCTGTGGCAAAACTGCTATCCACGCATCAACATGACTTGGCACACCGCGTGGGTGCCGATATTCACTTGGTTGCCGTTGGTGTCCGTGATGCTTCCAAAAAGCGAGAGGGAATTGACCCATCACTGATCACCACTGATCTGAAAGCGGTTGCCGCCTCAGGCGCTGACATTGTTGTGGAAGTCATGGGAGGTATCGAGCCGGCCCGAAGTCTCATTTTATTGGCCATGGAATCAGGTTCCAGTGTTGTGACGGCGAATAAAGCACTCCTAGCAGAAGATGGCGCTGCCCTTTATGCGGCGGCGGAGGAATACGGTGTCGACCTTTACTTTGAGGCCTCCGTGGCAGGAGCCATTCCCTTAATTCGGCCACTGAGGGAGTCCCTGGCGGGAGATCGAGTCACCAAGGTCATGGGTATTGTGAATGGCACCACGAATTTCATGCTGACAAAAATGGATGAAGAAGGCGTGGAATACGACGAAGTTTTTGCTGAAGCTGAGGCGCTGGGATATCTGGAGGCCGATCCATCATTAGATGTAGATGGTCTCGACGCGGCCGCGAAAGCCGCGATCCTTGCTGAATTGGCGTTTCACACTCGGGTCACCATTGCCGATGTCTATTGCGAAGGCATCGGATCTGTCACGGCAGCGGACATTAAGGCCGCCCGAGCCATGGGTTTTGTCATTAAATTGTTAGCTATTGCGGAGCTTGTTCACGTGGATCCGCAAGCGATTGATTCCGGCCAAGATGCCATTGTTGTACGTGTGCATCCCACCATGATCCCTACCAATCATCCGTTAGCAAATGTCCGGGGTTCATTCAACGCAGTATTCATTACGGCTGAAGCTGCCGGCGAAATGATGTTTTATGGACGTGGTGCAGGTGGTGATCCCACGGCCAGCGCGATACTCGGCGATGTTGTAGCAGCGGCGAGAAACCGAGTCCTCGGTGGGCGCGGTCCCGGCGAGAGCACATATACAGGACTACCGGTTCTTGGGATTGGTCATTCCAAGACTCGGTATTACGTCAACCTCGATGTTCAAGATCGTCCAGGTGTGTTAGCCCAAATTTCCCAGGCCTTTGCCGATAACGGAGTCAGTATTCAGGTCGTGCGCCAAGATGGCCATGGCGAAGAAGCAGGACTTATCGTGAGAACTCATTCGGGCTCAGAGGAGTCGCTGTCGAATACGGTGACAACTTTGAAAGGCATGGATGCAGTGAGAAAAGTTGTTGGTGTGATGCGGGTAGAAGGTGAAAGTTAATGGCGCATCAGTGGCGAGGAGTTATTGAGGAGTATCGGGATCGGCTTCCGGTCACGAGTGCAACCCCCGTTGTTTCCTTATGCGAAGGTGGAACGCCACTTGTTTATGCGTGCACCATCAGTGAAATTGTGGGGGCGCAAGTATGGCTCAAATACGAAGGCGCAAACCCGACAGGATCGTTTAAAGATCGAGGGATGACGTTAGCAATTTCAGACGCTGCTGCACAGGGAGCGAAAGCGGTCATTTGCGCATCGACCGGCAATACTTCAGCCAGTGCGGCGGCTTATGCAGTGAAAGCTGGAATGGTCTGCGCGGTGCTCGTTCCGGAGGGCAAAATTGCCATGGGCAAATTGGCCCAAGCAGTTGTTCATGGAGCGGTACTACTCCAAGTCGATGGAAATTTTGATGACTGTCTAGTTGTGGCTCGTGATCTATCTGATCGCTATCCAGTCTCGCTGGTCAACAGTGTGAACCCTGTCCGGATTGAAGGACAGAAAACAGCTGCATTTGAAATCGTTGATCGCTTGGGTAGAGCTCCAGATATTCATTGCTTACCGGTCGGGAATGCGGGCAACATCACGGCCTATTGGCGAGGTTTTCATGAGTATTTGCGCGACGGTGTGAGTGATTCATCGCCGCGCATGTGGGGATTTCAGGCAGAAGGCTCAGCGCCACTTGTTTCTGGGTCTCCAGTCCTGAAACCAGAAACGATTGCAACGGCCATTCGCATTGGAAACCCGGCTTCGTGGGATCAGGCAATCGCCGCTCGCGATGAATCGTTAGGAATGATTGATTCGGTTACTGACGAGGAAATTTTGGCGGCCTATCATCTCCTGGCAGAAAAGGAAGGTCTTTTTTGTGAGCCTGCAAGTGCCGCCAGTGTTGCTGGCTTATTGAAAGCGCATGCAGCAGGTGTCGTGCCACCTGATTCCCTGATCACCTGCACATTGACGGGAAATGGGCTAAAAGATCCGCAATGGGCTCTGGAGGGATCTCAGTCGCCGCGGGTAATTCCGGTCGATGCGGATCGGGCGGCTCAGGAACTTGGACTCGCCTAATGGCACACTCTGAGTTTGTTACCCATGCGGTCAGGATTGTTGTTCCCGCATCAAGTGCCAATCTGGGCCCGGGCTTTGATGCCATGGGATTGGCTCTCGGAATTCACGATGAAATAACGGCAATGATTACCGACGATCGAGGTCTTCGAATTGATGTCGAGGGCGAGGGAGCCGGCGAGGTGCCCACAGATGAGCGCCACCTTGTGGCAAAAGCTATGAATTTGGGATTTGAGACCATGAAAAAAATCCCTGCTGGCTATGTCATCAAATGCAGGAATGCGATTCCCCATGGACGTGGATTAGGTTCGTCGGCAGCGGCGATTATTGGTGGACTTGCCATGGCTCGCGAATTAGTCGTTGGTGGCAACGAATTACTTCCCGATAGCGAGCTGCTTAACGTTGCACTTGCAATGGAGGGGCATCCGGATAACCTCTCGGCATCACTCTTCGGGGGCTTTACCGTGTCGTGGCTTGAGTCTGCATCTGAGGCAGGTTCAGTGAGTATTCAATTGCATCCAAATGTTGTACCAGTTGTTGCTGTTCCTCCACATGCTCTCGCCACTACAACCGCTAGGGGAGTATTGGACGACCATGTAAGTCGATCAGACGCTACGCACAATGTTGCCCGTGCTGGACTACTTGTCCATGCAATGAGTGCGAACCCTGAATACTTATTCCCGGCAACTGCTGATGCACTGCATCAGAATGCACGGGCCCATATTTACCCAGAGACGACAGAGTTGATTTCAGTCCTGCGCGCACAAAAAATCGCAGCCGTTGCTTCTGGCGCAGGTCCAGCGGTTTTAATGCTTCTTGATAAGTCACATCCATCACAGGCTGAGGTCGTGGCTAATCTCCTTCCCCCTGATTGGACAAGTCTGTTAGTTCCCGTGGACCAGGGGGGTGTGCGGCGGGTCGAAATACCTGCCTAGATTGAACCGTGTTATTGTTATGGAGTCCACAGTCGTGGCAGACATAACGCGGCAAAACCCACGTGGCACAAACAACGTGGCAGAAATAATCTGAGCTCTTCATTTCGGTTCATCACTGACAACGTGCATGGATTAACGGAAAATTCAGAGAGAAAATCTGCGCCCGCGTGGTGGCAAGCACAGTGATGCGGCAATCTGCCGATCACCACTATCAAAGGAAATAATTCGTGTCAGAATCCACAGCAGAAGCAAAGCGTCGTTCCGATGGTCTTTCCGGAATGCTTCTCCCTGAACTTAAACAACTCGCTCAGCAATTAGGTATCCCCGGCTCAAGTGCCATGCGCAAGTCAGATCTCGTCTCGGCAATTGGTGATCGGCAAAAGCAAGCCAGCGCTCGTCGCTCGGCCACGAAGGGCGAACCCAAGTCATCGACAAAACCCGACACTGTTGCACAGGAATCATCGGATTTATCAGGTTCAGATGACTCAGATCGCTCAGGTTCTTCAGAGGGACGCCGCGGTGGTGATCGCAATGCGGACCGAGGTAATGATCGAAATCGCAATAATGACCGCAATCGCAATAATGACCGCAATCGGGACCGGAATAACGACCGCGGTAACGACAGGAATAACGACCGCGGTTCGGATAGTGGAGGAAATGATCGCGATGATGATCGCGGTCGCAACCGAAATCGCAATCGCCGTGACCGCCGTGACCGCACGGGTCGGCGTCAGGGTGGACAAAACTTCAATGATTATGAACCGGAAATTACCGAAGATGACGTCCTGCTGCCAGTAGCAGGAATTCTTGATGTTCTTGACAACTACGCCTTCGTCCGAACCAGTGGGTACCTACCTGGTTCAAATGACGTCTATGTTTCTCTGTCATTTGTTCGCAAATTTGGACTGCGAAAAGGTGACGCAATTATCGGTTCCGTTCGCCAACCACGCGAGGGAGAGCGTCGAGAGAAATTCAATCCGCTCGTCAAAGTTGATTCGGTGAACGGTCTAGATGTCGAGAGTGCGAGAAATAGACCTGAGTTTTCCAAGCTAACTCCTCTGTACCCGCAGGAGCGCTTACGGCTGGAAACAACATCAAACAACTTGACCACTCGGGTTATTGACTTGGTCGCACCGATAGGTAAAGGACAGCGAGGCTTGATCGTGTCTCCTCCCAAAGCGGGAAAGACAATGGTCTTGCAGGCCATCGCTAATGCCATCACGCAGAACAATCCCGAAGTTCACCTCATGGTTGTCCTCGTTGATGAACGTCCTGAAGAAGTCACAGACATGCAGCGTTCCGTTCAGGGTGAAGTGATTGCGTCCACATTTGATCGACCAGCCGAAGATCACACAATCATTGCCGAGTTGGCAATTGAGAGAGCTAAGAGGCTCGTTGAAGCTGGACAGGACGTCGTTGTTCTACTCGACTCCATGACCCGACTGGGTCGCGCCTACAACCTTGCGGCTCCCGCTAGTGGCCGAATCCTTTCCGGTGGTGTTGATTCAACAGCGTTGTATCCGCCAAAGAAATTCTTCGGTGCTGCCAGGAACATTGAGAACGGGGGATCACTGACAATTCTTGCTACAGCCCTGGTGGAAACAGGCTCCCGCATGGATGAAGTGATCTTTGAAGAGTTCAAGGGAACTGGCAACATGGAACTCAAGTTGGATCGTCGACTCGCTGACAAAAGAATTTTCCCAGCTGTCGATGTCGATCCATCCGGTACCAGAAAGGAAGAGATTCTTCTCTCGCCTGAGGAACTCAAGATTGTGTGGACACTCCGCAAGGTCCTCCACGCACTGGATCCGCAGCAAAGCATCGAGTTGCTGCTGACCAAGTTAAGGGACACTGAAACCAACTACGAATTCCTTAAGCAGGTCCAAAAGACCACACCTTCTGTGCCCACAAAAAGCGACGAGGACTAAATCGGCCGAATTTGGACAGCCCGCCGGGGGAGTGGGTGTACCCAGGTGGCATACTTTTAGGGTTCCGGTTCACGGCGCTGCTTCGGGATTCTCCGAGACAGCAACGACCCGGACAATTACCCAAGGAGAATACAGTGAAAGCCGATATCCATCCCGATTACGTCGAGACGACGGTCACGTGCACGTGCGGAAGCACTTTTAACACTCGCAGCACCGCTAAGAACGGTGTCATCCATGCCGATGTGTGCTCCATGTGTCACCCGTTCTACACGGGCAAGCAGAAGATTCTTGATACTGGCGGACGCGTTGCTAAGTTCCAGAACCGCTATGGCGCAACTGACAAGAATGACAAAGTAGAGTCTGTTTAGCTTCTTCCCGGGCGCCGGCCCCGGGCCCGCCCCGGCTGTCCCCCCACCCGCCGGCGATCCCCCACCGGCGCCCCGCTATTTTTAAATATGCT
>CAZVLV010000105.1:0-5716 GCA_964628015.1 uncultured Aquiluna sp.
AATGTAAGGAACAACAACTGCGGGTTCACCATTGTCACCCTCAGGTTGCAAGGTGTCCTGGCCGGTGTCGTAGACCGCAACAATGTTGGGGTGATTCAAAGACGCAGCACTCTGCGCCTCCCGACGAAAACGAGCCTGAAATGCAGGGTCCTTAGCAAGATCAGGGCGCAGAATCTTGATAGCAACACGGCGACCCAAACGCAGATCCCGACCCTCATGAACCTCAGCCATGCCACCTCGACCGATAACTTCACCGATCTCGTAGCGGTCACCGAGCATGCGGGGTTCGCTGTTATCGTCGCTCCCGTTACTCACAATTCCTCCTACAGAACTTTCGTGCTGGTTGATCATCCCACAAGCCGGTGTGAAACCGCCTCGCATTCATTCCCTCAGCGGCGCAGTACCGCTTCCATACCTATTCCCTCAGCGGCCTAACACCGCTTCCATCACAGCTTTCGCTATCGGCGCTGCAAGACCATTACCACTCACTTCCTCAGCCCCGGATTCCTCAATCACCACAGCCACAGCAACTTTAGGTGCTGCAGCTGGAGCGAAACTGATGAACCACGCGACAGAAGGGGAATCGTTACCCGTTTGCGCTGTACCTGTCTTGCCGGCGACACGGATTCCAGGAATACGGGCATTGGTTCCGGTGCCGTTGTCCACCACATTCACCATCATGTCTGTGAGTGACAGGGAATTACTCGGTTTCATGGCATCGGCAAATTGCGAAGGTTCGGTGGTTTGCAAAATAGATAAATCAGGTCCACGAATCTCTTGCACCAGGTACGGGTTCATGGTGCGCCCACTATTTCCAATCGATGCCGTGACCATGGCCATTTGTAGAGCGGTGGCGCGAACATCGAATTGACCAATCGCCGACATGGCCGTCTGCGGTGCATCAGGATTCTCGGGGAATAGAGATGTTGCTGCGCGCAGTGGAATATTAAACCCAGTGTCGAAGCCAAATGCTTCCGACTGTTCACGGATTGCCGCTGCACCGAGTTCATTACCCAACCACGCAAAAGCGGTGTTACAGGAAATTGCAAGTGCTTGCTCAAGGGTGACTTTTCCATTTGGCCCGCATTCGCGCCCATTCCAGTTACGCAACTTTTTGGTCGAGTTAGGAAGTTGATAGGTGCGTGGTCCGGGCAGAATCGAATCCGCGGTGAACCGGCCCGATGCCAGAGCCGCAGCCGCGGTAACAACCTTGAATGTTGAGCCGGGAGGATTCAGAGCGACAATGGGGCGATTGAGCAATGGCTTATTGGGATCGGCTTCAAGTTCGGCGTAATACTCCCGAATATCTGAAGGATTGTGACTCGATAATCGGTTCGGATCAAAAGACGGCATTTGAACCGACGCCAGGATTCGTCCGGTCGCGGGCTCGATTGCTACGACGGCTCCGCGCTTACCGCGCAAACCTTTGAATGCTGCTCGTTGGGCTGCGGCATCAATGGTGGTGGTCACGGCCCCACCGACCGGTTGACGCCCGGAGACCAATTGTTGAATGCGGTCCACCGAGAAAATATCTGCTTTGCCGTTGAGGATCCTGTTCTCCGTGCGCTCAAGTCCGGTGGCGCCATACACCAGAGAGTAGAAACCTGTGATTGGTGCGTATAGCGGACCGTTGTTGTACTCCCGCAAATATGTCAGGGTGTTGCCCGTTTCCACTGAGCGTGCAACCGGATCAGATGCAACAAGGATGGGGCCGCGCTCACGGTCATATTCAGCCAACAGGATTCGTTGATTACCCGGTCGATCCCGATAATCACCGGCGTTAATCACTTGAATCAACGTGACGTTAACTAACAGCGCCATCAACAAAATACCGAACACAAAACTCAGTCGACGAATTTGCCTAGACACGCGGCACCACCTGGGTGAGGGCATCGTCAGGAGACACCTGCGATGTATCCGGGCGGCGAGCGCGATCTGAAATCCGCAACAGCAACGCAATGATGATCCAGTTCGCAATAAGAGACGAACCACCATAGGAAAGGAACGGTGTGGTCAACCCGGTAAGAGGAATCAACCCGGTGACACCACCAATAATGACGAACACCTGCAGGGCCAAAGTAATGGATAGACCCGCTGCAAGAAGTTGACCGAATGCATCGCGACACACAATCGCGATCCGGAAACCACGCTCAATGAGCAATGCGTACAACATCAGGATGGCAAACACCCCGGTGATACCGAGCTCTTCACCGAGTGCCGACACAATAAAGTCGGTGCTCGCGAAAGGCACCAGGTTGGGAAACCCTTGGCCAAGTCCAGCGCCCAAGATCCCACCATTGGCGAGTCCATAAATTGATTGCACAATCTGGTAACCGGTTGTGTCGGAGTACGCCCACGGATCTAGCCACACTGTGACACGCGCCTGGACGTGACCAAATGTGGAGTAGGCAAAGTACGCGCCACCGACAAATAACACGAAACCGATGATCAACCAGGATCTTCTTTGGGTGGCGATATACAACATGGAGACGAATAACCCAAAGAACAATAAGGATGTTCCAAGGTCACGTTGGAAAATCAGCACACCGAGTGAAATAAACCACGCAATAACAATCGGCCCGAGATCCTTGGGGCGAGGAAACCCAATGCCGAGAAATTTCGTGCGCACGAGTGCAAGGGAGTCCCGGGTTTTCACCAGGTATCCGGCAAAGAAAATCGTGATAAGGATTTTGGCAATCTCAGCCGGTTGGAAAGAAAAACCGCCCACTCGAATCCACAAGGTGGCGCCGTTGACGGTGGTACCAATCACGGGTGCCAGTGGCAACACCATGAGCAACAAACCAATGAGACCAAATGTGTAGGTGTAGCGCTGCAATCGACGGTGATCACGCAGCAGGATCAACACCGCGCAGAACAAAATCCCGGCAACCGCGAACCAGGTCAATTGCGAATACACGTCCGGTGTCGGTGCGGGGGCGTTATTGAGTTGGGCTCGCCTGGCATCGGCGACATCAAGCCGATAAATCATGACCAAACCGAGAATTGTCAGCAGTGTGCCCACCGGCAAAAGAATGGGATCGGCATAAGCAGCCCGAAGGCGCACCACAATGTGCATGGTGACCGCAATGACCAACACAGCGATCGCGGTGATCCACAACCGAGGTGGTGTGCCTTCACCTGTGGCCCAACCCACTTGCAAAATACCCAGCACACCAATCAGCCACGCAAAAATAATGAGTGCGAGTTCCACATTCCTTCGGGTGCGCACTATTGCAAACTCCCCGGACATCCCTGTGGAGGAATCAGGGCTTGGCACTCCTGGGCTCGGGACTCCAACTCCGCAACAATTCGCTGAGCATCCGAATAATTGGCTGCAGGAATTCCCTTGCTCACCAGTTCCTGATCAAAAAGTGGAAGTGCTCCGACCATCAGTCCCGTGTCCGTGTCGAGTGAACCCAATTCAAAACCTGCGAAGTTCCCTTGGACACCGTTATATATGGCAACCGTTCCGGTACCGGCGCTGCCATTAACGGAGACATACCACTGCGAAGTCAGCCACTGTTGGAAACCAAAGAGTGATCCGAATGTGATCGCGGCAATCACCAGGATCGATGCCACAATTCCCACCACTCTTTTTGTGCGGGCCCGCGAATCAATGCGCATCTGTTCAGCCAGTTCACGGTCATAGCGCGCTTGTTCCGCAGCCGGGACAATCAACTCCGAGTCAATCAATACCTGTGGCGCAGTTTCGGGGCCACCCTCCACGGGTGCGGGTGCATCAGGCCGGTCGGGATCGGGTTGGGCGTCGTCAGGGAAACGAGTATTCGGCAACTGCAATCGAACCCGTGGCTCACCCGCGGCACCCACCACCACGGGCGGCGTGAGCGGCAGCTCTTCACCGGCAGGGCGCTCCACGACATCGGCAACGACAACGGTCACATTGTCAGGTGCACCACGCTCCAGTGCCAGGTCAACCAGTCTGGTAACAACACCGGTGGGTTCACCACCGCTAAGAACCGATGCAATTTCATTGTCACTGACCACACCGGAGAGGCCATCAGAGCACAATAAGTACCGATCGCCCGCACGTGCTTCCCGCACAGACAGATCCGCCTCCACTGGATTAATGCCATCAAGGGCGCGCATAAGCAGCGAGCGTCGTGGATGAATCGCTGCTTCTTCTTCGGTGATTCGACCAGAGTCCACCAGTGTCTGCACATAGGTGTGATCGTGCGTTAATTGCATGAGTTCGTTATCGCGAAGCATGTATGCACGTGAATCACCCACGTGAACAACAGCAATACGACCACCAAGCCAATACAGCCCAGTGATTGTTGTTCCCATGCCGGTAAGCGCAGGGTCTTCAGCAATGATTTCACCGATTGCTTCACCGGTGCGATCAATGCATTCGGCAAGCGCCGTTAGCACATCAGCATTAATCGGCGGGTGAACATCAAGATCAGCAACGGTTGCAATCGCAATCGAAGATGCAAGCTCGCCAGCAGCGTGACCACCCATGCCATCGGCAACTAAAAGCAACCTCGGACCGACATAACCGGAGTCTTCATTTCCTTGACGCACCAAACCGACGTCACTCTTCGCGGCGTACCGCAATCCCAGGTGAGGAGTGGTGGGTGCAGGCATGGCTGGTTAACCCCGCCTACTTCTGAACCTGCATGGTGCTGCGACCAATGCGCAAAGGAGCACCAACAGGCAACACGGTAGGAGTAGTGATGCGAACACGATCAATCCACGTGCCATTGGTGGAACCGAGATCCTCCACAACCCAGGAACCCTCGGATTCATACACACGTGCATGGCGACTAGATGCGTAGTCATCGTCAATCACAATGGTGGAATCAGGTGCGCGACCAATGGTGACCTGTTGCCCTTCAAGAGGAACAACAGTTCCAATCAGTGGCCCGTCAATGACAACAAGTTTGGTTCCACGCACTTTTTGTTTACGTGCAACACGTGGCGGCTTAGGTGGTTTCGGTGCTCGTTTACTTTTTGCTCGAGTGCCATTCACACCACCAACACCTTCAGCGGGTTGGCGAATATCTCTGCGTAGAACCAACACGGTGGCAATAACGAATGCCCATAACAAGCCAAGGAAGGCCAGTCTCACAATCGTGAGCGCAAGCTCCGACACGACTCAGCCGCTCCGAAACACCAGCGAGGTTGCTCCGATTTGAACAACAGCGCCATCGACCAATGCAACTTCGGTAATGCGCTCGCCGTCGAGGAATGTTCCGTTGGTGGAATTCAAGTCACGAAGATAAATGGTTTGTCCTAAAACAATTTCGCAGTGATTGCGTGAAGCGCCAGGGTCTTCCACACGAATATCAACATCGGTGCCGCGACCCAAGCGAGTCACAGCGCGCACCAATGGGTACGCCGATCCGCTGACCTCCAGGCGTGGCTGTCCTGAGACCGCAACACCACCACCGGCAGCACTGACCTCAGCACGAGCCTCCGACCGAACCCGGAAAATCCCGGTTTCCAGGTCTCCGTCCTCACCCAATGTCACCACGGCCGCACCGAGAAGGGTGTAACGCTGCTCCGCTGAATAGTCCTTGACCAACGTGGCCAACTCTGAGCACAAAGCGTCTTTGAACACCGCCAACCGCTTGTAATCGTGGGTGGACAACTCAACATGGAAGATATTGGGAACAACGGTGCGATTCCTATCAATGACCGCCGCCCGGTCATCGATTTCCCGCTGCAGGGCCGAGGCAATCTCTACGGGCTGCAC
>CAZVLV010000106.1:0-5675 GCA_964628015.1 uncultured Aquiluna sp.
AACTCAGTCGCAGAAGAGAGAGCAATGTAAAGGACCGGTGGGTACCCACCGGTCCTTTACATTGCATCGATTTATTAACGGGTGAGAAGTACCGGTCCAAAGGTGCGAACCTTGCGATTAGCAGGAACGGCCTTGCAATTACCGTCTAAGGTGCACATTTGCTTGTAGGCCTTGTTCACCTTAAATGACCTCACACCCTTCTCGGTGTAAATGATCTGATCACGGCCATTCTTGGAATTAAAGTTACAAGTAACCTTGCGGTTCTTCTCGCGACACCCGAGGTAGGTGCTTCCAACAATCCAATCTTGGAGTGTGTCCATGGCAACTGCGCCTGGAGATTTGTCGAGGTACTGAATGCCCCACAGGTCGTTGAAAGGACCCCATTGATACATGTAGACGCGAGAAACACCTAGGCGAAGTGCATCGAGATAAGTGATTGCTGTCCAGTCAGCGGCTTTAGTGCCTTCAATATCTTGCTCAGGATTATTTGGACCGGGACCACCTAAGCCGTAATTGTTTTCGGTGTCCCAGAGGGGCAGGTCGGGTGCGCCGGCTGCCTTCAGGAAACCAATCCATGCATTGGCAAGATCCGCACGATCATTGGTGTCGCCGAGGGATGCTGGGTAGGTATGTGCTGCCCATACATCTACTGGCCAATCGCGCTTCTTGAGCTCCTGAAGGAAAGCTGGGTAAAACTTCTTGAATGGCCCACCCAAACGTGTTCCGGTACTGGGGGCAACAACTGTTGCGCTCGGGTCAATGCTGTTCACAATTCGGTAGGTACGTTCGGTAAGTTCCGCCATTTGAGCGGGAGTACCTGTGAAGAAAGTGGTGAGGTTTGCTTCGTTCCACGGTTGGTAATTGTTGATCCGGCCCTTGTAACGAGTGACAACGGCACGAACCCAGTCATCCCAATCACTGAGGTTTCTTGGCATGCCAGAAGCATCAGGCCGCGGAAGGGCGCCAGGATTTCGTTGGTCAGTTGCCCATGCAGGAGTACCGGAGAGCACCATCAGGATGTCGTCCATACCGTTTCTTTCAGCATTGGCGACAGCGTTGTCCAGCGTGGTCCAGTCGAAAACCCCCTTCGATGTTTCTATATTGGCCCAAGCTGTGTCGTTATCCCACAGGCGCAGGGAGCCAAACTTAATAGTTGGCCACACGCCATTTTGTTCATCTTTAACGTGTAGACCGAAGAGGTCATCCTTGACAACCGTACCTTTGAGATTCTGGGCAGGCTTGGACAACTTGGCTGCTTGAGCCGGAGTGGCCATGGGGATGACGAGGGCGGCAGCAATCAGGGCTGCGAGAGATGTAGTGAGTGATTTTCGCATTTGGCTAGTGTGCCATGGAGCCGATTTATTCGGTGAATCAGTCCATACTGAAATACGTTTCAGTCAAGAATACGGATTAATCAGGAATACGTATCAATCAAGTCGACTGATGGCGACCACGGTGGTGTCATCGCTATGCCAACGGGGAGCCACTTCACGTATGTGCGAGACGAGACGGTGGACAACTTCTTCAGGTTGTCGACGCACGGGGGCATCCATGGAGCGCATGATCCGAGCGATAGATGTGCTCTCAGCTTCTGATTCTCCGGTGGTGAGCGCTTGACCCTCGAGGAAACCATCGGTGACCCCCACGAGCAGGTCACCTGGTTCGAAGGAACGCTCCTGTACTTCCCAGGACCCACCGAGGGAGGAAATCAATGGACCTGTCACGTCAAGGAAGAAGTCTTCTTTGTCATGGGTCACCCCAATGGCCGCGGGATGCCCCGCGTTAATCCACTCAACGGTGTTTGTCGAGGTGTTGAAAAGCATCAGGATCGCCGTGACGAAGTGTTCGTCGGCAACGGTTGATGCAGATGCCAACGCAATTGCCTCCTGAAGCGAACCGGATTCAGCCAGGGCCGCTTTCATAATGGCCCGAACACGAAGTGCCACCACATTGGATGTTGGACCATGGCCGGAAACATCGGCAACAATTAATGCGACTCGATGGTCATCAAGTGGGACATAGTCCCAGTAGTCACCGGCGAGTGCGCCTTCAGCATTTGATGCCAATCCCGCAATCGCAACACCGGGACAATGAATGCGTGTATCCACCTGCATTTCGGATCTCACCGCGGCGACCAGTGGCGCATCCTGTTGTAATCCTTTGCGTGCAATCGCTGCTTCGTCTATCTCGCTGACAAGTTTGCGGCGTAGTGATTCAGCATCCTTAGCAAGGGTGATGAACTCAGGGGGACCAAGTGGCTCAATCGGGTGCGTGTGCGCTGGGTCCCGGGTGGCCAGTTGAAGATCTTTACGAATGTCCATGAGTGGATAAATGACCCATCTCTGGAAGTAGATGAAGTACGAAACAAAGCCTGCCAACAAAATGAGGCCTCCGAGGATCAGAAAAAACCCAAGTGTGCGAGCAGAGCTGGATACATCGTCGACGGTGGAAGCCCTTTGTGTTTCGATCTCGGCTTGTAAGGCAGTGGTGGCCGCAATCATTGAGTCGTAGGTGTTCCAGGCCTTCTTTTTATTCGTTATTCGGGCGGCCTTTGCTGAGTTGCCGTCCGCCATGGCGTCAAGGGCTGGCTGAGCATCAGCACTTAACCAGGCGCGTTGCGCTGCCGCAGAACTCTCTACGAGAGCAATCAGAGCTTGATCACTTTCACCAAACAGTGAAATGAGCGAACTCTCGAGCGATGATGTCGTTGACAGTGAACTCTGATAGCTTGCGAGGGCTTCTTCGGAGCCGGTGAGTACATAATCAGAGAGATCCCCTGATGCTGATGTTTGAGCAAGAATCAATGAATCAGCCAATTGAGCTGCAGGCGAGAGAACATTTTCGAGACGTGATTGGGAACTGGACACTGAGCCAAACTGCACAAGCACAATGATGAAACCGAGCAGAACAATGCCCAGGGCTGATCCCGAGGCAATGAGTACGCGCCTGCGAAGAGTCATGGCGTTAGGCTACTAAATAGTATTTCCCCATCACATGGGATTTCGTTTATCTCGTGAATCGACCGAAGTTAATCAGTAATCTGAGCGTGTGGTGAAAAATTCGACATCTGCGCCAGCGAAATTCCCTAAGAAAACATATGAAGAGGAGCTATTTCGACTCCAGGCTGAACTCGTGAACTTCCAGGAGTGGGTTCGCCTCGAAGGTAAACGCGTGGTGATTTTGTTTGAGGGTCGCGATGCTGCTGGCAAAGGCTCAACAATAAAGAGATTCACTCAGTATTTAAATCCTCGGCAAGCAACGATAGTTGCGCTACCTGCACCAACCGAGCGGGAACGCACTGAGTGGTACTACCAAAGATATGTGCACCATCTTCCGCCAGCAGGTGAAATGCGATTCTTTGATCGATCGTGGTACAACCGCGCTGGTGTGGAAAAAGTCATGGGATTTTGTAGCCCAGAAGAGTATCGGCGCTTTCTGCACCAAACTCCAATCTTTGAAAGGTTGTTGATTGAAGATGGAATTATTCTGAGGAAATATTGGTTCAGCATCAGCGATGCCGAGCAAGAACGTCGATTTAAATCCCGCCTTGACGATCCCATGCGCAGATGGAAATTTTCACCCATGGATGTGGAATCCATTGCTCGTTGGGAGGACTACTCCAAGGCCAAAGATGAAATGCTTGTTCACACAGACACAGCTGAGTCGCCGTGGTACATCGTGGAAGCTGACTGCAAGCGCAGGGCACGAATCAACACGATTCATCATTTTCTGTCATCCATTGATTACTACAGTGCGGATCCACCGAAGCTGACCATGCCTCAGCGACCTCAAGCGGTTGGTTATCAGCGGCCACCTCGGGATTTGAATAATTATGTTCCCGAGTATGCAGACACGCTTTTGCCGGTGATCTCTATGTAGGTTCCTGGATAAGCTGCTTAGGTCGGCGCTCCCCTGAAACAACCAGGACAACTCCACCAACAACAATGGTGAGCCCCAAAATGACGTCTGAAGTTATCGGTTCACTCAAAATGAAGAACCCCAGGAGAACTGCAATAACCGGATTGACATAGGCATAGGTTGAGACGAGAGACATCGGTGCGTTACCAATCAACCAGACATATGCAGAGTAAGCCACCGCTGAGGCAATAACTAAGAATCCCCAGCCAGCCCAAGATGCTGATGTGTACTCCGACATGACCCACCGTTCACCCAGGAATAATCCAACGAGGGTGAGCACAACAGAGGCAGTAAGCATTTCTATAACGGTCGTGACAAGTGCATCTTTTGGTTGCTCGTAACGCGTGGATCTCCAGGAGAAGAAAGCCCAACAGAAACTGCCAAAGGCAATGGCAAGTGACCACATGGCGACTTGAGATGCACTGGCTCCACCTACAGGTTCAGTTCCACCGGGTAAAAGCATCAGCGCAAGGCCGAGTAACCCGATTCCCACACCGACGAATGTCAATCTGGATGGTCTGTCACCAGCTTTCACCCTGAAAACAATGATCCACAGTGGCATGACCGACACAATCAGTGCGGCAATGCTGGAAGGTACATATCGTTGAGCGAGTGAAAGAATGCCAATTCCCACGGAAAGAATGAAGACACCCATGAATACGGCACCACGAAACTGAGCTCCGGTAACTCGGAAAACGCTCGGCCCTCGAACAATCAGGACCACAATCGCTAGTACGGCGGTGGCAGCGAGGAAGCGTGTGCCCGCGCCCATGAGCGGCGGCATGGACTGGACCACCAGAGCGATGCCCATATATGTGGAGCCCCACACGATCCACAGAGTGATGAGAGGCGTGAGGATCCGAGAGAGCGGTGCTTCGGTAACCCCACGAACGTCCATCACCGGGTCCGAGGCCATGTAGGGACTTTAGTCCTTGAAAGTGGTGCCACTTTCCGGGATCGGTGAAGGGTTCGCTCCACAAAACTTGGGGCTATGGACGTCTTGGATCTTGCCCGTTGGCAATTCGGAATAACTACGGTCTACCACTTCTTCTTTGTACCCATCACACTTGGTTTGGTCTGGTTCGTTGCTGGCTTCCAAACCGCCTGGTACATAACAGGAAAAGAGAAGTACCTCAAACTCACCAAGTTCTTTGGCAAGTTGTTCCTCATCAACTTTGCCATGGGAGTCGTGACGGGAATTGTCCAGGAATTCCAGTTCGGCATGAACTGGTCTGAATACTCCAGATTTGTGGGAGATGTCTTTGGAGCACCGCTAGCAATGGAGGGCTTGTTAGCGTTCTTCCTTGAGTCAACATTCCTCGGACTCTGGATTTTCGGTTGGGATCGACTTCCCAAGAAACTTCACCTTGCAACCATTTGGGCGGCCGCGGTGGGCACTTTGCTCTCGGCCTACTTCATTCTGGCTGCAAACTCATGGATGCAACACCCGGTTGGCTACGACATTGATCCTGAGACCGGTCGGGCGGTGTTGAACAGCATTAGTGCAGTGCTATTCCAGAACACCGCTGTCATGGCATTCCTTCACACCATGACGGCGAGCTTCCTCGTTGCGGGAACAGGTGTCGCTGTTGTGGGTGCGTGGTTCATGACAAAAAATCGGAACGTCGACATTTTCCGTACGGCCGTCAAGGCGGGTGCGGTGGTAACGCTGATTGCTGCCGTGGGTGTGAGTATCACAGGAGACATGTTCTCCAAGATCATGGTGGAGCAGCAGCCCATGAAGATGGCGGCTGCCG
>CAZVLV010000107.1:0-5675 GCA_964628015.1 uncultured Aquiluna sp.
AATGCAGCAACAACTTCATGCGAGACACGAGTGGCGGCAGCAAGGCGTATTCGTCAGTGGTACTCAGCAGCAGGGTAAAGTCTTCCAAAGGCAGGCTTTGCACACCTTGTCCACCGGGAACCTTCAGGACTCGTTGATCAAGTGCCATATACAGGGCCGTCTGGATCGGTTTGGGCAACTCATGGGCCTCATCGATATGGATCACGCTTCGCTCCTTTGCCTTAAGGAGCAACGCCGCAAGATCCGCCGGTCGCTGAAGATTCTGCCCAAGCACTTCATGGAAGGGTGAAGCAAGTTCCTCTGCAATCACGGAGGCGAGCAAACTTTTTCCCAACCCTGGCCCGCCGAGCATTGCAGCGTGGACCATGCGATTTCCGTCTTGTTGAGCCGAATCAATCGCCACTCGCACTTGATTCACCACTGCTGCATTGCCCACTAAATGGCTTAATGAAGTGGGGCGCACCTGATTGACTTCCGTATTCATTTAACGATTCCTTGATCAGTTCCTGGCGGGTATTGGACGGCTCCTTACCCCTGCTTCTATTTCGCCGCGAAGTTTTTCAGGATTTTTCTTGGCGGCTTCTTTATGGGTTTCTGAGGGCCTTTAGACGCTTTCTAACCAACTATTTCGCATCGGGATTTTTCAAGCGATCACCCTGGCAGGGGGTCTGCTTTTCCTATGCGTTCTATTTTCGGTGAGATGTTTTCAAGAAGAACTCTTAGGAGGCGAGTCGAGGACGAATCGAAAAAAGCAAATGAGGTGCGTAGATATGGCATGAATCCATTTGCCATGTTTCTGATCAAAAGAATGCCTCTATCTGAATTGCTCAAAGAGCACTCAGAGCTGCTTGATGCTGGTGCGATGAACAGCCTGTTTCGACAGCAGGCGGAAGAAATGCTGCCAAAAGTCGATGATCACAAGATCAAAGACGACCTGTTCGAGTTCATGGGAATGAATCCAATTGGCTATATCGATCGAGCATTAAGACGAGCAGGAATTCCAGATGGTGATCTTGACGAGGCGATTCAGACCATCACGATCAAATTCTTGGTTAATCCAGGAAATCTATTTCGAGGATGGAATACGAATCAGCTCTTCACACCTAGATTCAAAGTGGCAGTGAAGAACGCGGTCATCACGCTTTCCCAAAAGCGTCAAAAGCGATCCAAGAGATTTCAGGAAATGCCACAAGAGCCGGTTGCAAGAAGAACGGCAGCCGGGGAGGATGACCCGATCACGGATTTCAGGAACTTCGTGCAACTGCGATATGGCGACACCGCACTTCGAGTTTTAGATCACAGGCTGGCTGGCGGCGACACGAAGGAATTGGTTGGCGAGAGTGGGCTAGAGAGTTCCTACGCCGTGAAAAAAGCTGTGCAGCAGATCAAAACGGCGGTTGTCAGGTGGGCCGGCAGCCATCCCGATTTCTTGCTGCGAATCCACCGACTCATGGACCAGGAAAAAGCGACCTTGGCCAAAAGATTCGCGGCCAAGGAACTGGTGGGAATGGCGTGAGGCGAAATTAAAGGGAATTAATCTGCAAGAGCGACTCTGCATAATACTACGCACGATACGCCGCCATGTGCCCATGGTGGCTTTGGCACTATGCCGGGAATAAGTGCTCTGACTCCGGTTTCCTAAGAAAAAAACTTCTCAACAGTCTTGTGGATGCGTTTCTTCTTCTCGTTCGGGCGCAGCGGGCCAATGATTGCGCGTGCGGCTTATTTGGAAAAATCGTGCACCCATCCGTAGCCGATGTTGGGGATAAGGTGCTCATCTGCATAAGCCTCCCATCCCATTTCAAGGCATCGATCCACTTCATCGTCTAATAGCACACTGATTAGTTCAAGCTTCGTCGGATCAACACATCTAAGCTCGTTTCGGCCCCGCCACGCTGCAAAGTGCTTTGGGATCTTGCGTGGAGCCGCATTAGCGGAGTCGGTCAAGAATTTCTGCTCAACGCACCAGACTGTCGCGCGACTCTCTGATCGCTGGTATACAATATCCCTGTAAAACGTGGGATCCCTAGCGGCGGGACTTCGGGAAATACCCGGCTTGATAAACATGTCAACGAGTGCGAGATAGAGAAAACAAGAAGAATCGGCCCAACTCCTGTGTTCCCGAAAGTAGCTCAGGCTGTCAACGCCTTTCAGAAGTCGTGAACATTGCGGGCAGCCGGAGCCGGTGAACTGTCCCGGTTTCTGGTGAAGGAAGTTCGATGGCAATACAGGCCAGTCACCATGTGTTGGGCAAGTCACGTGTACGGGCACTGCGGTGTTCACCCACGTCACGTTGTCGTATGTGTACTTATCGCCATGTAAGGCTCTAGCCTTGGCAATAAATGATTCTCTCGTTAGCTTTCTGACGCCTGCACAAGCGGGGCATCCTGACTTGCTATGGATATGTGCGCTAGGATGCGGATAAAAGGCACCGTGCCCTGGCTTGCGGCAAATAATCTTTACTGGCACTGACGCTTTAACGTAGATGCATTCAGAGTAGTCGTAGGCATCGCCATGAACATAAGTGGCCTTCTTGATAAAGCGTTCTAGCGACTCTTGTTCTAGTCGCGCGGCAAGGTCTTGTTGCAATTCATGCGGCATGTCTGACAGCCCGCCTGTTGAAAGCAATTCCCCCAACGGGCGACGTGGGGCTTGTAGCAAATATCGGCGATAGCGATGCGTTGCATTTCGCCGTCCACAGAAGTAGCACCCCGAATTATTCTTACGCTTGCTCAGGTGAGCGTAGACGGCTTGCTCCACTGGGCCGTGTTCCGGGCACGTATATCGAATAGGCCCAAACACATTTGCTGGCCAACTGGACTCATCGTAAGCAAACTTATCTCCGTGTATCTCCCTGGCACGACGAAGAAACTCGTCGAAAGTCATTCGACGTGACGAATTCCTGTTGTGTATTCCGCATTGAGTGCAGCCCGTGTTGCCTTCAATGTTTCGCACGTGGTATTCGGGAGAGACCCAGATGGGGCCATGAATCGGGCAGATAATTTCGACGCTCGTGCTGCGGTCTATGTATTGAACCAATGAATAGTCGAACCTGTCTCCCCATCGTTTGCGCGCACGAGCAACCCATTGATCTGTCGTCAGCCTCGGTTTCCCCATATCGCACCTGCGTGACTGCCAGACGGAGAAGCACTATCTACGGATCTACGGGCTGGTTCTGATTTAACAGCGGCCCGTAGGATGCTTTTTGAAGCATGGCGGAGCGAAACAACTCTTCAAGTGTTCGGACGACGAATGCCGATTTCTTCCACTGTTCGCTACCTTGGTCCTCTGTCAGCGAGTGCGCGGAAAGCCACTGCTTGACTCGGTGAGCTAATCCCAACAGGGAATCACCTTTCATGGGACCTCTTAGCTCATTCTCGATAAGGCGCCACCCACTTCTCTGCAAATATGCCAAGCGAATCTCTGGAGTGTTCGTGATACCGAAGCGCTGGGCATCGTCGGTCTGAGCAAGATAAATCCATCCAGGTGAGTTTTGCCTGAAGGTAGATTCAGAGCACGCAGGACAGTTTGACTCTGATCGTTTGTTGGTTCTGCGTTTGGCACTCTGCTCCCAGACGCAGCCGCACTGGCTACATTTCCAGGGCAACGCCTCCTCACTTTCTGATGAAACTAACTTCGGATCCCAGCCGAAAGCCTCAGTGGCGAGCCGAGGGTCTACCGTGAGCAGGTCAGTGACTCCTGGAAGAGCTGAATACCCTGAACAGTACGGACAGCCTGCCTTTGGCGGGCCAGTTCTGCTGTAGGGGAATGCAACGTAAGGAGGGTGTGACGGATCGGAACACTTCCAGAGCTTTTTCTTGTCGTGGCCTGGCGTAATTGCGGTAGGATCCCATCCGTGGGCCTCGGCGGCAATTACTGGAAAAAGCGTAGCGAGATCATTGAAGCCTTTAAGCACGCGTCTGTTGTGAACGCAGTGGGGGCAGCCCTGTCCGCCAATTGCCCTTGATCGGATTTTCTGTGTGAATGAATGGCCGTTGCTGCACCACCATTCGACCTTCTCTTCACTCTTTCGAGTAAAGCAACGTGGGTCCCAGTCGCCGTAGGCTTCCTGTGCGAGTGCGCGGTCAGTAGTTGCGAGATCATTGAACCCAGCGAGTACAATATGCCCAGTGCAGGTGGGGCAGCCTCTGTTTGCAGATTGTGCTCTAGTGCGATGGTAAGGGCTTTGCTTCCAAGGAGCGTGTCCATGTGAACAAGCCCACTGACGTTTTTCCTCACTGCCGGGATGCACTGTGGAAGGGTCCCAGCCGCTGGCCTCCGCCGCTATTTCGGGATAGCGGGTTGCAAGATCATTGAAGCCAGGGAGCACTTTCCGGCCCGAACAATAAGGACAGTCGCTCTCCGGCCTTCTGTCTCGCTGAGCTGGGCTCGCAATCCAAATATGCCCTATCACAGGGCATCGCCACGGTAATTTTACGTGCGATTTCGCGAACACGCATTTCGGATCCCATCCATTTGCTTGTGAAGCTAGCGACGGATGGAGAAAGGCAAAACTACTTGCCCCCAAATCCTGATCTCTACGAGACAAGCTCTCTCGCTTGCATAACGCACAGAGTCCATGTGGAGACAAAAGATGCGTGTCCGGCGTGGCCCTGCCGGTGATCCAAGTATCGTGCCTTACGCAACGGATCCTGATAGGCTTTTTTGCACCGATGTAAATAGACTCAGAGTAATCGAAGCGATCGCCGTGCACTAAGCGCGCTTCAGCAATGAACTCTTCGATCGTCCTTTTTCGCATCTAAGGACCTGCGTGAGGTTCCGGGACACTCCCTCTTACAAGTATTCGTTCGGCCTTGGATCAAGTATACTACCACCGAACCGGGTACTAATGCCAATCCCCCGTGGCAGCTTCGAAGTCCTCCCCTTCTTCTTGCGTTTCGTATGGCTGTCGTGTGCTTGCTTGGTGGATGTGTTCGCAGAATGCGAGCCATGTGTGGCACGCACCGGTAAATCATCGCACATCCCACAAGCAACAATGTCCGGATTGTCGCCGTTCAGCGTGAGAGGATGGCTGGCAGAGGAGTAAACGCTCAGCAGTCCATGGCTGTCTCGTAGTTGCCGTCACGATGCCACAATATTTGGCCAGAAACCAAAACGAGGGCGATATAAGAAACGGCAATAACGCCCCCCATCCTTGAAGAAGAAGCTGAGAAGTCACCGGGGATAGACGGCTAATAAGTGATGATAGATCCACAATAGAATATTCGGATCATGCTGTTTCACCAGCTCCGCAAGATCTTTAGCTGATGATCCTTGGCCAACGACCTTGATGCTGGTCTGCTTCTCGAACACGCTCAATAGGCCGTGACGGAGGATTTCTTTGGGGTGACCAACGATGATACGAATGGTGGCATAGCGGGTCAGGTTACTGCGGATTCGTGTTGAACCCATAGGGAATGACCTTGGATCCGTCCCGCGGATCCAAGGTCTATAACCATCTATTTTGGCATGGTTGCCACAATCCCTCTTTCAATAATAAGTTGATGGCCCGACGCTTCTTCGCCGGTGACGCATTGCACATCGAGCACTGCCCCATCGGCCGCAACCGTGACTTTCCAACAACCTGTTTCATTCTCGAATAATCGAAATACGTCGGCAAGCCTGTATGGGAGGGCAGGAGTATCGTTCTGAGCAGGATTCATTATTATTCCTTT
>CAZVLV010000108.1:0-5645 GCA_964628015.1 uncultured Aquiluna sp.
TTGCCATGATTCTGTGAGAATCGCACATATATACAGAAAAATTGAGCCGATAGAGTTCGGCTCTGTCTTTGTTTCTATGCTCTTCTATAAATTCTTGGTAATTTTCTTTATTTCTCTCGTAACATTCAAGTTCCTGGAGATGCGAGTCCAACGCTCTCCCGATAGTATTCATCAGCGAGATTAATGTAGTGGAATGCTCGCTGCTTCTTTCCTTGCTCATGGTACAACCTGGATAATAACAGGCAATGTCGCATGATGCTAATTTTTCGGTCTAAAGAATTGACGTCTGATAGCTGATCCATTGCCCTGACGGAATTTGGGAAGTCGAGGTAGTGCTCCCACGGGCCTCAGGGAAACCCAACACTACCTCAACCGTGACAATATTTTACCCGAATCCAGGAATAGTAAACCAAATAAAGTTTGCTGTGATACTGAAACCGTCTTCATTACAAAAATTCTCTGACACTTCGACTGCAATTTGACTTCTCTAACTTTCCTCGAGAAATTGCAAAAATTCTCGAAGAAATGTAATTCTCTAAAAATTTAGAATGTCGAGAAAAATTTCCAAATCTTGTAATGAAGACGGTTTCACTCCCGTCACCGCTTGAGCCGAATCTCCTCCGCTTCATCCGCCCACTTGATAAAAGTGTTCATATCCAGCATCAGTTCATCAAAGGTATCCCTCCACTTGGGATGATTCGCAGTGTACTGGATAACTAACGTTTTGAAGTCAGCCTCCATCCAAGGCAACTTCTTGGCAATAATCTTCTCGATTGACTCCGCCCGTTTCTCCTCTTCGGATTTTCCGAACGTTTTGCGCCTTCGCTTCGGTTGTTCCATAACAAATAGTCCTTGACTTACCCAGCATACCGCACCCCAAGCACTGTAAACCGCACGCAACCCCTTTACTTTGCCCTGACAATAAGGTAAAATACCAAATAAGCATAAAGAAAGCACTATGGCCGACCTCGGCTCCTTCAGCGAACATTCCCTGGAAACCGCCCACGCATTATTCGATTTTGCAACATGCCAACGCTCCGACGGTTCCACCTACGGCACCGGCGGCACATGCCGCAAGGGCGTTGAGATTACCAAACGAGAAACTGGTATCTTCCAAGTAAAAGACTCCGATGGTAAAGTCGTCGGAATGATTCGCACCGCAGTCGGCGGAGGTGCTGTTGAAACAGGAGATGGAAGAAGCACCGCTCGCTACGATGCTGTAGTAGGTGACAAAAAGAAAGAGGGACTGACGCTGGCCCAGGCCAAAGCATGGGCAAAAGAGCAGCTTGGTGAAAAGATCAAAGGAGATGTAAAGGTAGCAGTTAAAGGCGGACTCACTGCGAAAGGCAAGGAAAAGCGCCTTGCCAATGTCCGAGAAGAAATGTCCGAAGTGCGCGAAGAATTCAATTCCCAAGTGGATCGATGGAACTCCATCCCGAAAGAAGAGAGAAAGAACCACGCAAACCTGAAGAAGAGCATCGAATTTCTCAAGAATAAGTACGAAACCTTGGAAGCCAAGCGCAAGGCAATCGAAGAAATACCCGTTGCCGAGGACTGAGGCTTTACTTTCGAGCAATAACACGGTAAGATTATTACAGTCACGAAACCACCATGACTAAGCACCCCCTCACCCTCACCGCCGACGCCACCGTGTGGTACGCCATTGAGTCAGCCCTAAAGTTCGCTGCCACTCAAGAAGCCCTCGGCACAGACGCACCTTTCGTCCAAAAACTGCTGGATAACCTAGGCACTGCAATCACTGCAGCCGAAAACGGCAGCGCATCCGCAACAATCTCGTAAAATTCACAGACAAAGATGGAAACCCTCCGCCAAGCCATCAACCGTTCCCTGAACGCCCACGGTTTCATCGCTGCAACCGGGTTCAAAGTTGCTACAAGAAATGAAACGTTGTCGTTAGGATTACAGACAAGAACCCAAAACTCTGCAGAGAGGGCCATACGAGGCGCACTCTTCCTGCTGTCCGACCGCCATGTTGATTGGCGCGAACCCTTCCTATTCGGCAATCGCATGGTGTGGCTCATTGATTTTGACTCAAGACTCAAGGCGCCTTGGGTTTGCCTGGATTCGCACTCAAACCTGCACCATCTCTCCACAACGGAGATGAAAACGTACATGGTACAGGCCAACGAGGTGCCCGAACCAGTACCTTTCGAAAAGCTAGAGCACCGTGCTAAAATCTACGCAACTTGGGGCTGAACCATGACAAGACACTACGAAATTCGAGATTACTCTCACAACCCCGGTTGGGTCGAGTTTATTACAGACTACAGCACCTCGATAGAAGATGCGTACACCTCGTCGTTGCCTATTGATCCGGTCGAGCGAGAGAAATTCAAGGAACCTTCACAACCGAAGAAATTCGCCAAGCGCAGTGAAGCGGTGTTGTATCTCGATGTTCTGAGAGCGTATCGGTCACAAGACTGGGAAAACAACCAGCACTCTTACAGGACTCACGGAAGGCAAAAGCCTGCTTGGAAGATTTATCCTGTGGATTCCGAGTAGGTGCTTGGGCTTAGTGGGGTAAAAACGTAAAAGTGCAAACACTCCAGGCACCCTGCGAAACTTTCACCCTTTACTTTTGCGCCATTTCAGGGCATACTTAGAGTGTTGGAGAAAACCACCATGTCTCTTACCAAAGGTCTACCCGCCTACACCACCCACGGCGTCGAAATCACGTACTACCCTCACGATTCCATCGACCGTCTCAACTGGTTCAACTTGGCAGCTTGCGCCCGTCAGCGCATGACCGAATATGCCGCGAACCAAGACCGTTGGGCCGGAGAGCGCTGCTCCTTCTACTCTGCACTCCAAGCAATGCACATTGAGGATGTGCCTGCAGACGCCGAGTTGCTCTGAGTGCTTTACTTTTCCCTACGAATAAACTAAGATATTGGCACGGAGAAGAAACCACTCCTCCTCTCCTAACTCACTCGCAATGGGCAAACTACTCGCTTTCGTCATCGTCGGCCTCACACTCCCCATCTGGGCAGGAGCATTGGCCGGCGTTGTCGGTGCTGGATTCTGGCTGCTAGCAACGCACCCGATTCCATTCCTTGTAATCGGCGGCGGCTTCCTGCTTTGGGCAGCGGCCAACTCTTAAGCACCCAAGCTAAACTACCTCCCTTCAAACCACACAGCACCATGCGCAAACTACTCGCCCTCCCTCTCCTGCTCGGCACACTCGGCATCCTTCCGAGCCAAGCTGCACCATTGAACGCTGCAATTTGCAGAGAATCCGCAGGACAACCACTCACCGCACTCGAAGCGTCCTACGGCCCCGGCACTCTGATCCAGCTGGAAGACGGCACAACCGGCTATCGCTACAACGCCCAAGGCGGGCAGTGCTTCGTTCTCATGCAGAATGATCGCATTGCCCGTGCCCTGTTCATTCCCGCAAAAAACTGAGAGAAACCATGCTGAAGAAAATCCTCGCACTGCCCCTGCTCCTCGGTGCCCTCGCCACTCCCACTCTCGCAGCGAACCCTCCGACAACGAAACCTGCCGCAGTGCCTCTGTCGAGTCAGCAACTCAATGTTTATTTCACAATGGGTGCTGTCAACGTCTGCAGTCTGAACAAGCAAGGTGTTCCGGTGAAGAAAGCCATGCAAGGCAGTGTCGACCAGATCGCCATGATTTTCTACAACATTCATGGCGGCGAGGTCGATGGGCAGAAAGTGCCACAGCAGAATCTCGTCAATGTGATCATTCCTGAGGTGCTGTACAAGACCAAGGCTCTTTGCTTGGGCGAACTGCCGAAAGCAGACCAAGACCAGCTGAATGCGACTCTGGCTCAGTTCGAAGCTGCAGTCAAGGCTGCTCAGACTAAGAAGTAGGGTTATCCACCCTTTACTCAAACTTTCACCCTTTACTTTTGGCGACTTTCACGCCATAATTATTGCATGAGGGAGGCACCCTCCCTCTCACCAAACCACTCTCACCAAACAGCAATGTTCCCTCTCGCACTGTCTCTGCCTCTGCTGGTTGCTGCTGGCACTCCTGCTCCTACCTACAACGTGTCCAACCTCCAGTTCAACCCGCTGGCTTACACCACCGCTGAGAATCTCGCTGCTCGCACTGTTTCTTACGCAGACGGTACCGTTCAGCAACTCCCCTCTGGAACCACCGTCCAGAACGCAACGTTCGGCCCTGCACCGGCACACTTTGTCCAACCCGTATTCTCCGTCGAACCGCTAAACTGAGTGTACTGGAGTTATTCGTCATGACTTTCGTTCACGAAACCTGGCTGACCTCCGAAGATACCGAGCTTCGCGAAGCCATTAACGAACTCGTGTTTCAATACGGCGGATTCTTCTGCGGTCACAAACCAACTCGCAAAGAACGCATTCGGATGAATCAGCTGCTTACGATTATCCGCGCTCGCACCAACTGCCTGCCGAAAGTCATCGACGATTCTGTCACTCTTCTCGCCCAAACCAACTGGGGCTTGTAAAATGCTCAAGCAAACTACCGTTGCCGCTACCCTGGCAATTTCTCTGGCTGCACCTTTAGGCGCCCTGGCCAGTTCCTTCCCAAACTACACCACAAACAGCACTGGCGTCGCTGTCTATCCCACGCTTAACTCAGTCGAGCGCGTCAGCACCACAGCACGGCGCGACCCAAAGAAAACAGTCTTAGAAACGCAAACTGTTTGTGAAGATTGGATTCGACGCAAGAATTTTCTCTTGATTGATCTGTATGGGTACCTTCGCGTAGTTACAGAAAAAACTCCCATCAGAAAGTGCGAGGACTTCGAGCGCATCACTCGGACTGATTACCCTCAAGCTCTCTTTGTCACGAACACTGGCCCAGAACGATATTGGTTCAATCATATCCCTCTCATGGACCGCATTGCGAATGCTTGCGGTACGAGCCAAGAAGTAATCCAGAAATGGTCTTACCAAGGCATCGATCTAATTAACGGGAAACCCGCAGAAACTGTGCGGCTTTCTCCTGCGGATAGCTATGGAAACAACTATCGGCGCGACCGGGTCAAGGGTGTTCTTCGTGTGACATCAAAGGGTGCATACTCTCTGCCGACTGGAGAGCAAGCGCAAGCTCTTGAGTATTCCTTCGATATCTATCAGTGGAACACCATGAAACCGAAAGGTGGAGGCGGATGGGGAGACACTCCTTTGTTCCGCTTGTTCTCAGGAAAGAAGGCGGAGACTGCTACTTCTGCACCGCCGCGAAGCCCTCACTCTCGAGAATACGCAGCCTGGTTTGCACAAAACAAGCCCACTCGGACTGCTTGCAAATTCCTTCTCGTGGACTTGAGCAATGCACCTCGCTACCAAGAACAACAGTCAGTCACCAGTGCGCCTAGTTGGCACAGAGTAAGTGCTGGCTGGGGTCCTAATCTCCAGGACCCTACGAAAACAGCCAAATGAGTTAAAAGCGGGAAGTTTAATGAAGTAAACGCGGGCGTGCTCTACGGGGCACCCCGCTTTACCGTATCTGCCTATCTTTATAATACCCATGTAGGTTTCCCGGAGGAATCTGGGTACAACCTATGGGTACATAGCGATATGGCGAAATGGTACGATCTATCTATCTCGACACCTTGCAGGAATTCCCCAAGAGTGAACTTGGGCGGTATCCGACCGAGGACGATTATGATGAAATCA
>CAZVLV010000109.1:0-5618 GCA_964628015.1 uncultured Aquiluna sp.
AACCCCCTGCACAAGCCTTGTTAATTCGATCTGGCGTTCGGTGGTCTCGCCGTTCGAATCATGGCCCAACAAGCAGAAAACCACAGACGTGGCTCGTGGCGCCCACAATGAGACATTGACTGAGCCATCGGGAAGTGGAGTGACACCGAAGTTGTCCCACATTCCTCCCGGCGCCCTCACGGTGGAGACTTTACTTGTTCCCTCGCTCAGATCAGGTCATCCTCTAGGGTGGGTTCGCATCGAAGCTTAGGAATTCGAAGCCTAGGAATTCGAAGCTTGAGATTTCGTGACTTGAGATATCGTTCACACGAAGTAGGCGTGTTCAATGGAAGGAATACACACCATGTTGATTTCTGAAGAGGAATTTGTGCGAGTCGAGCTGGACAATGGTGTTGCCGTGCTGAATCTGACACGGCCTCCAATGAACGCCCTCAATTTGCACATGCAGCAACAGATTGCTCAGGCAGCGAATCTTGTGTCTGCACACAGGGAAGTTGAAGCTGTGGTGATTTACGGTGGTCCGAAGGTTTTTGCAGCAGGGGCAGACGTCAAAGAAATGGCGAGCATGTCCTATGCCGATATGGCGGATTCGGCCCACAGGCTTCGAGAGTCATTTGACGCCGTTGCGCGAATTTCACAACCCACGATAGCGGCGATTACTGGATTCGCTCTCGGTGGTGGATTAGAACTTGCGATGTGTGCAGATTTTCGGGTTGCTGGCGATAACGCGAAACTCGGTCAACCTGAGATTTTATTAGGCATCATTCCTGGAGCAGGAGGTACTCAAAGGCTCCCACGCCTCATTGGTCTATCGCGGGCCAAGGAATTAGTTTTTGGTGGTCACATGATTTCAGCAACCGAGGCACTCGAGATTGGATTAGTTAATCGTGTCTGCGCGCCAGATTCGGTTTTGGAAACTTCATTGGAATGGGCCAGGACTTTTGTTGGGGGACCAAGAATTGCACTCGGGGCAGCCAAACGGGCAATGAACAATGGTGCGAATGTGGATCTGGCGACGGGACTGTCTATAGAAACAACAGAGTTTGCCGCGTTATTCGCAACAGAAGATCAGAAGAGCGGCATGAACTCTTTCATTACAGAAGGTCCTGGTCGAGCACAATTTAAGGGCTGCTGATGCCGATCACCGATGATCAAATGCAAGCTGCTTGGCATGATCCAAAACTTGCCAACATTGTGTATCACGATTGGGAAGCTGAAACTTACGATGACAAGTGGAGCATTTCATATGATCAGCGATGTGTTGACTATGCCCGTAACTGTTTTGATCATGTGCTTCCTATCAAGGAGCAGAGTGACTACGAGACCGTAGTCGAACTCGGATCCGGCACGGGATTCTTCCTCCTTAACTTGATGCAATCAGGAATCGGTAGACGAGGGGTCGCAACAGATCTCAGTCGAGGAATGGTGGCTGTCGCAGCACGCAATGGCCGAGATTTGGGTCTTCCCGTGAGTGGAGCCGTTGCGGATGCCGAGTCCCTACCTTTCGCTTCAGGAAGTGTTGATCTAGTAGTGGGGCACGCCGTTTTGCACCATGTCCCTGACTTGGACCGACTTTTTTCCGAGGTCATCAGGGTGCTGAAGCCTGGCGGACGTTTCGTCTTTTGTGGTGAGCCCACGGAAAGGGGCGACATTGTTGCTCGCACACTTTCACGATTTACTTGGTGGGCGTCTACGAGAATCACGGCGTTACCGCCTTTTGCCGATAAATGGTCGAGGCCATCGCATGAGTTAATCGAGTCTTCCAGGGAGCAAGCCCTCGAGTCCGTTGTCGACATTCACACTTTTGACCCAGATTCGCTCGCACGAATTGCATTGAGGTCGGGGGCAACAGATGTTTCCACTGTGACCGAAGAACTTACCGCTAGTTGGTTCGGATGGCCTGTGCGAACCTTCGAGGCTGCAGTCAAGCCTGGGGCTCTCGGTTGGGGTTGGGCAAATTTTGCCTACGGGACGTGGAGTAAATTAGAAAAAATTGATAAGAAAGTTTTGTCTCGTGTTGTTCCCGACGAATTTTTCTACAATGTGTGTATCACTGGCGTAGCGCCCTAAGTTAGCAAGAAGAAATTAACTACAAAAGTTATCTACGAAAAAAACTATGAAAATTTTGCACTTCTCGTGGGAGTACCCGCCAGTCATGTACGGCGGTCTGGGCGTGCATGTCGTTGAATTAACTCGTGAACAGGCAAGTGAAGGACACGAGGTTGTCGTTGTCACTCAACAATCAGATCCAGTGTCTCCAATTGACGAAGTGATTCACGGAGTACGCGTGTTGAGGGCCAGTAACTATTTCCCCCATGTGGCATTCACTCCGAAATCGATCGATACATGGGCTCACGGATTCGCGCTTGGCTCATTTGCTTGTGCTCGGGACAATTTGGGAGGCTGGATTCCCGATGTCATTCACGGTCACGATTGGGTCGGGGCTGAGCAAGCCAACTTACTTTCGCATCACTTGGGTATTCCACTGGTTGTCACCATCCACGCCACTGAATTCGGTCGTCATCAAGGATGGTTTGTCACGCCGCAATCCCGAACCATTCATTCGCGCGAAATGCGTTCGATTGCGCAAGCAGATCAAGTGATTGTATGCAGTGACTTTATGAAACAAGAGTTGATTAATGCCCTGGGCGCGGATTCGAGAAAGATCTCGGTGATCCCAAATGGCATTGTGGTGCCTGAGTGTGAACTGGTCATCTCTGACTCTAGGCCTCAAGGTACTTTCACGATTGGATTCTTGGGGAGAGTTGAATGGGAAAAGGGAGCGCACCATGTCATTGATGCCTTGTCAGCTTTACACAACCCTCGTTACCGTGTGAGCATTATTGGGATTGGTAGCCAGCTAGATGACTTGCGAAAAAAGGTGCATCGACGTGGCTTGGACGATTTTGTTGACTTTTTTGGTTACGTATCAATAGGTCGTAAACGGGAACTATTGAGTCAGTGCAATGCTCTAGTAGTTCCGTCAAGTTATGAACCATTTGGAATTGTGGCTCTGGAGGCTGGGATATCGGGCGTTCCGCTTGTGGTGTCTGAGTCGGGAGGGTTAAAAGATATTGTGCCGTCTGCTGAGTTTGGGTACCCGCTACGTCACGTCTCGGGTCAGAGCATTGCTCAATCAATCAGTGACATTGACAGCGATCCGCAAGAAGCTGCTACACGGGCACACAAGCTTTTTGAGCGAGTGCGTGACGTATATAACTGGAAGTCCATTTCCCAGATGACAACACATGTCTATCGCGAAGCGTTACGGGAATCTGCGCATGACTGAGTTCAAGATTCTTCAATTCCGCAATGTCATGTGGATTATTCAACATCGTGCGTGGACTCCCTACTACTTGGTCAGGTATGCCAGATTCATTCGCCTCCATCTTTTTGGGCCGCGTGATGTGATGTGTACGGGATTCGTTTTCCTCGGCAGGGGCGTTGAACTCAGTGTCCGAAAAGGTTTCGGTCGAATCGTGATTGAACCCTGGGTACACATTGGGGATAACAATCGAATACGAGCTCATGAGGGCACCATCACCATTGGAACAAAGTCTGTGTTTGGGCGCGACAATACGATCAACGCGTACCTAAATGTCTCGATTGGCGCTGAATGTATATTTTCAGAATCAATATATATCTGCGATTTCGATCATCGAATGGATGACATCACTGTCTCTATCCGAAAACAGGGCATCACTAAGTCACCCGTAGTCATTGAGTCAGATGTTTGGCTCGGAACAAAAGTCACGGTTTTACGTGGTTCTTTCGTTGGCAGCGGAGCTGTTATTGGGGCCAACTCGGTGGTCAAGGGACGCTATGAACCCTTGACAATTGCGGGTGGTGTTCCTGCCCGCGTGATTCGATCACGGCAAGAAATGACTTCACAGGCGCAAAAGCGAATGGAACATCAGGCCTATGTGGATGCTCTCACGAATGCGGCTCAGGCGCGGGGCCACGATAATGAAAATGGATAGTGTGAACCTCTGTGATTGATTTGTGGGTCGCTGAATAAAGCATTGAATTGAGAATAATGTTGTTGGGAGCGATTACGCCCATATTCGGCAGCAGAGTCTCTGCTGATCATGAATGCCCAGTCACTGGAGAGTTGAAGTACTGCCTCATTAAGGAGAGCAGACTCGCGCACCGATGTCATGTTCAACTGTTCCAAAGATTCCAGAATTTTTCTCTGAGTGCTGTGGTTCATGACAACCAGGTCTCGCACGGGGTCGGAGGTCCAGAGTCTCCAGTCCTTGCCTTCGCCCCAAGAAGTCTCGCCGAGTGAAATAGACGACCGTGGATTCTGGGTAGCCTGCTCAAGAGTCACGGTCTCAATTCCACTTGCTGGAAGTAATTCAATTACTTGGGTAAACCATTGGACGCCTTCATGCCACCAATGTCCAAGCAACTCGGTATCAATGGCAATAACGACAGTCGGGGTGTTGGGGGTCGGAATATTGGGAGAGGAAGACTGCTCCTGGGACTCCAAAATCTTCGAAAGATCCGATATGAATTCCTGTGCATCGCGGAAAACTGCTTCGCGTGCCATCGCGGGGTCATATTCGTTCTTGATTATCGATGATTTTTCACCGACTCGAGATAACCGAAGTCCGTACCGTGTGTCCACGTCATGGAAATCTAAGTACTCGGATCGACCGGGATATCCGCGCTCTGCTGACCATACGAGGTCGCTAGCTCCCACGTCTCGTGCGATCACGGCTACGGTGCTTCCCTCAAGCGCATATGAAACATTCGGTAAGCCACCCGCAGAGGTGACGGCTGATTGGTCTACTAAGAAATGGGTCACCCCGAATTCTTGGTACGTGTTCTCTTGGCCAGGTCGGTAGGCGCATTCGGGTACCCATACGCCCGTGGGGGTGCTACCCCAGCGCCTTTGAGCATCTTTGAGCCCCTCCGCGAGTACGAATGAATGGAACGTGGGATCGAGCAAGGGAGTGAACGGGTGTGCCAGTGGACCGCCTAATACTTCAATGGCCTGTGTGTCAATGAGGCGGCGAATAACAGGGGAGGCACCTCGTGAGAAGTTTTGCTGAAAAAGATTTAACGCATGTGAGGCTGACTCCAAAGTGTGCGCATAGGCAGGATGAAGGCGTGGAATTTGCGTTGCTCGCCATTGCCAATCGTGAAGCCAGATATGGAGGTTGTCCAATGCATAGACGTGATCCAGTTGGGATCCAAGTACCGGTGTAATGCCCAGTGAAGCAATATTTCGAAATCCGCGGTCGGAGAGGTCTGATAGGGACTGGAGTAGGGGCATGTAGGAATGGGCATAGGCCTGATAGAGCCATTCCTCACCGACCGGCCAATTCCCATGTCCGAGGACCCACGGTAGGTGGCTGTGCAGGACAAAACACACCCTGCCTCGGAGGTGATTGCCCCACAAGTCGCCTGCGCCGGGATCCTGTGCCACGCTGAGACACTAGTCCGTGTGCTGTGGTCGGGCGCAACTAGTTACTCATGGGTAACATAGGGGTTATAGATCACTGGGCGAACTTCCGAAAGGGTAAATGACGTGAAAATCGCAGTGTGCGTTAAGCAGGTTCCAGACACATGGGCCGAGAAAAAACTTCGTAGTTCCGATTCACGACTTGACC
>CAZVLV010000110.1:0-5598 GCA_964628015.1 uncultured Aquiluna sp.
ACCAGGTGTGAGATCCATATAGGCAAGCGCTTGTTCAATAGCAACCCGCTCGACGCTATCGGTTGCCTCAGCCGGGTCCGGCACGCTCGCTGAGAGCGGTAGCCCTTGGCCTGGATTGGTGCCCCATGTGACATATGGAGAAAGGGTGGAGGCATCAATGTGTACTTCTGCGTCGAAAGTGGCTTCGGGGTCAGTTGCCAATGTCTTCCAATATGCAACTGCGTCATCCCACTCCGGACCTTCGGGTGCATGTGGGCGACCCTTGATGTAATCAAAAGTGGTCTGATCAGGTGCCACTAAGCCTGCCCTTGCACCTGCTTCGATGGACATGTTGCATATGGTCATACGGCCTTCCATGGACAGGGATCGAATTGCTGAGCCTCGGTACTCGAGTACATACCCTTGTCCGCCACCCGTCCCTATTTTGGCGATAACTGCCAAAATGATGTCCTTCGCTGTCACACCTGGTGGAAGTTCTCCGTCAACGTTGATGGCCATTGTCTTAAACGGTTTCAATGGAAGAGTTTGCGTCGCCAACACATGCTCTACTTCGCTTGTTCCAATACCAAAAGCGAGTGCGCCGAAGGCTCCGTGCGTGCTCGTGTGGGAGTCCCCGCACACAATGGTCATGCCGGGTTGCGTAAGACCCATCTGCGGACCGACGACATGAACAATTCCCTGCTCGATATCGCCCAATGGATACAAACGCACACCGAACTCAGCACAGTTCTTGCGAAGCGTTTCCACCTGGGTGCGCGATATTGGATCCGCAATTGGCTTGTCAACATCTACCGTGGGAATGTTGTGATCCTCGGTCGCAACCGTCAGATCAGGGCGCCGAACAGAGCGGCCTGCAGTTCGCAGGCCATCAAATGCCTGGGGGCTCGTTACTTCATGAATAAGGTGAAGATCTATGTACAGCAGGTCAGGTTCGCCCTCCCCCTGGTACACAATGTGGTCTGCCCACACCTTCTCGGCCATGGTGAGCGCGGTTCGCGGCTTCGCTGAATCAGTCTGTGACGACTGGGTTGCCATTAATCTTCCTCCTGATTCGCCAGCCTTTTCGGCTAGTTGGTGGGGGAACCGCGAACGGCTCCCCCACCTGATGTAGCCCCGACGGGATTCGAACCCGCGCTACCGCCTTGAGAGGGCGGCGTGCTAGGCCACTACACAACGGGGCCGTGCGGCACGTGAGAGAGCACGTGCACTCGCTGGGGTACCAGGACTCGAACCTAGACTAACTGAACCAGAATCAGTTGGGCTGCCAATTACCCCATACCCCATGGGACGCCGACAAAGTGTATCCGTTCGGCCCAAGGGCTATTCATCAGCCTTGGAGTGACTCCAAGGACAGCCGAAGTCGCTCGAGACAGATTGTGCGACCCAAGATTTCCATGGATTCAAAGAGGGGCGGAGATATCTTCTGCCCGGTAATTGCAGTGCGCACGGGGCCAAACGCAAATTTAGGTTTAATCCCCATGTCTTCTACTAGAGCCACCCGCAGCGCATGGTGGATTGACTCGGAGGTCCAGTCGCTCAATTGATTCAGGACCTCGAGGCTGCGTGCCAGTACAGCATGCGCATTCTCGGTCCAGAGCGAGGGATCAATGGTGAGGGAATCGGTGAAAAGGAAGGCAAGGAGCTCGGGGGCCGAACTTAGAGTCTCTAACCGTTCCTGAATCAAAGGAACAGCCTGATTCACAAGGGAGATGTCATGCTTTGTGGGAGTCTGAGAAATCACCCTCGCTTGTGTGAGGAAGGGGATAAGAAGTTCAGCAAGTGTTGTCGGCGAGACGAAACGAATCCAATCACCATTAATAGCGGTGCACTTCTTGATGTCAAAGCGCGCCGGATTCGGATTGACTCGCTCTAAGGTAAATGCATCTGCCATCTCAACTGGTGAGAAAAACTCAACGTCGTTACCCATAGACCAACCAAGTAGTGCTAAATAGTTGAGAAGCGCCTCGGGTAGGTATCCCTTTTCGCGATACATGGAGAGCGAGGACTCGGGATCACGCTTAGACAGTTTCTTATTTCCCTCGCCCATGACATAGGGAAGATGGCCGTAACGAGGAACATAGTCGGCAACTCCGATGGCGATCAGTGCCTCAAAAAGAGCTAACTGACGGGGCGTGGAAGAGAGCAGATCCTCTCCTCGCAAAACGTGTGTGATTCGCATGAGAGCATCGTCAACGGGATTTACCAATGTATAAAGGGGATCCCCATTTGCTCTCACGAGAACAAAATCTGGAACATGCTCAGCCTTGAAAGTCACTTCACCGCGCACGAGGTCATTCCATGTGAAGTCCGTGCCAGGCATGCGGAAGCGAGTTACTGCCTCACGGCCTTCGGCACGAAAACCGTCTATCTCGGAAAGCGTGAGGTTTCTGCAATGACCGTCGTAACCGGGAGCCCTTTTCTCTTGCATAGCAAGCTCTCGCCGAGCATCTAACTCCTCTGGGGAACAGAAACATGGATAGGTGTATCCAGCTTCATCAAGTTTGCGAACGATCTCCCGGTAAATGTCGCCACGTTCAGATTGGCGATACGGACCGTAAGGTCCCCCCACTTCGGGCCCTTCATCCCATGTCAATCCCAGCCATTGCATCGCGTTTAATAAGGCTTCATACGACTCTTGGGAATCCCTTGCAGAATCAGTATCTTCGATCCGGAATACAAAGGTACCTCCGGTGTGACGAGCAAAAGCCCAATTGAAGAGTGCAGTTCGAATCATGCCCACATGGGGATTCCCCGTGGGCGAAGGGCAGAATCGAACACGAATATCCGAAGTCATTAATCTCCCGCACTTACATAGTTCACTAAACTCCCTATTCCCTCAATCTCTACATCGACTTGATCCCCTGGCACTAATGGACCCACACCTGCTGGGGTACCAGTCAGAATGACATCGCCTGGAAGCAAAGTCATACATGAACTCACAAAACTCACAATCTCTGCAACGCCAAAAAGGAGATCCTTCGTGGTTCCGGACTGGCGCAGATCGGCACCCACATAACACGTTACCGCGAGATCACTCGGGTCAAGCTCCGTTTCAATCCAAGGACCAAGGGGGCAAAAAGTGTCAAACCCTTTGGCTCGGATCCATTGCCCGTCCGATTGTTGGATATCTCGGGCGGTAACATCGTTCGCACACGTGTAGCCAAGTATGACTTCGGAAACACGATCTAGCGGTACATCTTTACAGAATCTTCCTATAACCACAGCCAACTCGGCTTCATGATGTACGAGGTGGGATTGGCGAGGAATCAGGATTGTTTCTTGGGGTCCAATGACACTTGTATTTGGCTTGAGAAAAATCAATGGTTCTGTTGGCGGCTCGCTGTTCATCTCGGCTGCATGATCAGAATAATTCTTTCCAACTCCAATGATTTTACTCGGCAGAATGGGCGCAAGTAGTTTTACTTCCTGAGCAGGTATTGATGCGCCAAGTAGTTCAAGTTCTCCAAAGGGGTGACCCTGAATTGGCACTAAAATGGAGTCTGGTCCAATCCCGCCTGAGTCATCTAATTGGTCAACTACGGCAAAACTCACCGTGTCACCAAGTGATATACGACAGATACGCACGACCAAACACTACCTTCTTGCTATTCGGAGTGAGCAGACGAATGAATCATGCCGAAATGGATTGCATCGTCTAGGGCCTGCCACGAGGCCGCAATAACATTTTCGTGAACACCAATGGTCCTCCATTGTTTTGCCCCGCTCGTGGTCTCGACGAGTACACGTGTCACCGCACCTGTTCCCTTAATTCCATCGAGAATGCGAACTTTGTAGTCGGTCAATTCGAGGGTCGCCAACTCAGGGAAGATTTGCGCCACTGCATTGCGGAGCGCATTATCCAGAGCATTGACGGGGCCATTACCCTCGCCTGTGGCAATAATGCGTTCTCCATTGGCATGAACCTTGACCGTTGCTTCGCTGGCAATGACACCGTCTTCTCTTTGCTCGACAATGGTGCGCCATGACTCGACATGAAATAGGCGATCCTCACCTCGTTCCGCTCTGACCAGGAGCTCAAAGGATGCATCTGCAGATTCAAATGACCATCCCCGAGACTCGAGATCCTTCACGCGATCAATAACACCAGACAGCACCTCAGGATTACTACTCAGTTCAAGGCCAAGTTCCTTTCCCTTGAGTTCAACTGATGCACGACCAGCCATTTCGGTAACGAGAACTCGTTGCTGATTCCCTACAACACTTGGTTCAATATGGTTGTAGAGATCAGAATTAATGCGCAAGGCACTTGCGTGAAGCCCAGCCTTGTGTGCAAACGAGGACACCCCTACATAAGGCTGGTGGGTATCGGGCGCAATATTGGCAATTTCCGCAATCGCATGTGACACGCGATACATGTCTGACAGAGATTCAGCAGGGACGCACTCTATTCCCATCTTGAGTTGCAGATTGGCTGCAACAGAGAAAAGGTCCGCGTTGCCTGTCCGCTCCCCGTAACCATTCGCAGTACATTGAACGTGCGTTGCACCAGCCTCCACAGCGGCTACGCTGTTTGCAATCGCGCAACCCGTGTCATCTTGACAATGAATTCCCACTCGAGCTCCGGTCTCTTCTATTACCGTGCTGACAATCGTGGATATACCACCCGGCAGCATTCCGCCATTTGTGTCACACAACACAGCGACTTCAGCGCCTGCATTTACTGATTCACGAACAACCGAAAGGGCATACTCGGGATCACACTTGTAGCCATCAAAGAAGTGTTCTAGATCGACAAACACTCTCCTGCCATTCCCTACAAGATATTCCACTGTGTCGTGAACCATCTGCAGATTCTCTTGGCCGGTTGTCTTCAGCGCCTGCTCGACATGGCGAATATCGGACTTTGCAACAATGGTGATAACAGGGGCTTGCGATTCAATCAAGGCCTTAATCTGCGGGTCCTGTGATACATCAACTCCAGCTTTTCGTGTCGAACCGAAAGCCACAAGTTGCGCGTTCTTCAATGGGAGCGACCTAGCAGCCTGAAAGAACTCCGTGTCTTTGGGAAGAGCACCTGGCCAACCACCCTCGATGAAATCGACACCAAAGTCATCCAGCAACATGGCGACTGCCAACTTGTCCTTGACGGAGTAAGAAATTCCCTCTCGTTGGGCACCATCGCGCAAAGTCGTGTCATAAAGGTGAAACGAATCGTCTAGTGACACTTACCTACTCCCTTCACACGGACACAAAAAAACCCTCCGCAATGCGAAGGGCAGCGCGTCGAGTCGACGCGCTAATTAATAATGATGAATCCGAGAGTCACCCCCCTAGTCTGCCATACCCAACGTGATAGCGCCCACACGGGACTATTTTCACACTCTGCGCTTTGATCCTGACGAACTCAACCCGCCATGAATACAAAAATCAGCTCACAAGCGTATGCATCCAATTGTGCCGATCAGGGCTCTCTCCAGATTGAATATCAAGGAGCGCATCACGCAGACGCAAGGTAATGGCGCCGGTTGTCCCGGCCCCGACAGTAAATTCTCCATTGGTTATGGATATAACTTTGCCCACAGGGGTTATCACCGCAGCAGTTCCGCATGCAAAGACTTCAGTGATCTCACCGGATTC
>CAZVLV010000111.1:0-5586 GCA_964628015.1 uncultured Aquiluna sp.
GCCGTCATTGCGGCGCTCCGACCATTGGGAGCAGGCCTCGGGGGAATCGAACCCATCTGGGTGATTCTGATTCTTGGCGGTCGAGCATTGGGGCCCGGTTTCGGGTTCGTATTGGGCTCCGTGTCCCTATTGGTATCAGCCATGTTTACTGGAGGCGTAGGTCCGTGGCTTCCCTTCCAAATGTTGGCAGCAGCGTGGGTGGGACTCGGTGCAGGACTTCTGCCCCGCGCATCTGGCCGCAAGGAAATTGCACTTCTATGCGCCTACGCAGCGGGAGCGACTATCGCTTTTGGCTTTGTACTCAATTTGTGGTTCTGGCCATTTTCACTGAACCTGCCAGAGCAAATCGCTTTTGTTCCAGGGGCCGGATTAATTGACAATCTTTTGTCATGGATGCGATTCAATATTGCAACGTCCCTTGGCTTTGATCTACCCAGAGCCTTCCTCACGATTGTTCTGATTCTGATAGCCGGACGCCCAATCTTGTTCCTTCTGCGGCGGGCTTCGAGAAAAGCAGCATTTGGGGCGCCTGTGACGTTTAACGATGACCTCGCCACTGCACAGTCACCTGAACACGCATGAATACGCATGCACCCAATGACTGATGTGCGACTAGCTATCCTGTTGCGGTGACCAGCGAACCCAATCCCGAGTCAAAGAGAAATCTTGTTGACTCACTCATTTCTCGGATAGAGCCATTCGTTCCTCTGGAAACTGCGTCATGTGCCCTCGAGATAACCGGCGCACTTGCGGAGCTAGAAAACTGGTGGCACAGTCGAGTGCCAGTGAACGCACAGGTTGCAATGATTGACACTGCAGAGGGCAATACCTTTACGGCTGGATCCGAGACCGCGAGCGCTGCAATTGATTCGGGCGCAAACCTGTGTGTGCTGATCTCTTCGGACAACTTGTGTCGACCTCAAGCCAGAGCAATCATTGGTCTACTGACACGCAAAGACGCATTTTCGGTGTACTTTGCCCACGCAGGACCCAGTGATCAATCGGCCATGCAGTCCATTGCCGAGATTAGGGATCTCATGCGAAAGAATTCCGAGATTCGCGGAGATGCTCTACAACTTGCAACCTTGGATCCCGAAGTAGATTTCACGACTGGGCTACTTCTCACTGCGAGCGCTCGAAAAACACCCGTCATCACTGGCAATGCCACTCACCTTGCCGCCGCTTTGATTGCGCAGCGACTCACAATGAAAGCAAGTAACTGGTGGCGACACGGGTCAACGTCACCAGACCCTGCAATCACTCATTCCATTGATCGACTTGGTATTCCTCGAGGTCTCGACCTTGAACTCACTGATCACATTGGAATAGGTGCACGTATTAGTGCCCAACTACTGCAGTCCTTTATTGAGGACTGGTCGGAATAAAGGGCAACGATGTTCGCTCACAATCGAGAGCCTTGCCACGCGCATCAACATAGAAGCCAATTGGATCTGAATCGAGTGCCGAAGATTCAACAAGTGCCAGTGCAATGCCTTGCTTGAGTGTCGGTGAGTATGTGCCACTGGTGATTTCGCCCACCCGGTGAGACAACTCGGGGTCGGAAAAGACCCCCATGTGGGCTCGAGGAATTCCACGGCCCTTTACTTGAAGCGCAACTCGCTTTCGTGGAGCACCTTGCTCACGCATGGTGACGAGGGATTGCCGACCCTGGAATTCAGGCTTGGCCCATCCGACTGTCCAGGAAAGCAATGCTTCGACCGGCGTAATGTCGCGAGATACATCTTGCCCATGCAATGGATACCCCATTTCAGTGCGCAAAATATCTCGAGCACCTAATCCAACGGGCAGACCACCTAGTGGTTCTGCGGCTTCAAGCAGCGCGCGCCACACCTCGACCAGAGCATGAGCAGGAACTACTAGTTCGAATCCGATCTCACCCGTATATCCCGTTCTGCACACCATGATGGAATTTTCTGCGGAGTCAGCAGTAAGGAAAATCGAAGTGGAGAAGCTCATGTAGGCAAGTTCCGTTGATAACCCGAGTGCTTCTAATACGCGATGAGATTCAGGGCCTTGGACAGCAATGATTCCAAAGTCATCGTGTTGGTCAACTACAGTAATACTTTGTGGAAGCGCCTTTCTCAGTTCATCGGCAACAGTCTGTGCATTTGTCGCGTTGGGAATAATGAAAAGATCGTCGTCGGAATATCTGTAGACAATGAAGTCATCAATGACGCCTCCATGTTCATTACACAACATGGAGTACTGGGCTTGACCAGCGGTTATCTTGCCGAGATCACTAGTTACTACTGAGTTGAGTGACGTCACAGCGCCAGGACCGGTAATTCGGAGTTTGCCCATGTGGGAAACATCGAAAATTCCTACGGTGGTGCGTACGGCTTGGTGTTCTGCAACCGCGCCCGAATACTCGATAGGCATCTCCCAGCCACCAAAGTCCGCACACTTAGCGCCAAGGGACTGATGCTCTAGGTGCAAGGGGGTGTGACGTAGGTCAAGTGCCATGTCGACAACTTTAGACACATGATTAGATTCTGAGCATGCCCACTTCTAAATCCGGACCACAATCCGCTCGCCCACAGGTCAACTCGCGTTCCCAGACACCGACACCGTCCTTTTCATTGACCACAGTCAAACCCCGCGATATCGCCGCCGATGTGTTGTTAGTGAATACGGCACCTGCGAAAGGAAAGGGCGTGGAATTGGTTGCACATGGCTTCACACCCGCCCAAGCCAAGCGCATCCAAGCCGATATTGCCGCACTCGGTGGCACCGGAAAAAGTGGTGAGGTAATCACGCTTACGGGCGTCGCTGGTGTCAAGGCTCCTGTCGTTGTCGCCGTGGGGTTGGGCGATTTTCGTAAAAGCTTTGAACTCGAGAGTTTTCGCAGGGCATTGGGTAACGGGATTCGTTCACTCAGCGGGAAAAAGAAAGTGGCAATTTCTGCCGGCCACTCTCCCGAACACATTTACGCAACCGTCATGGCTGTGGGATTGGCTGCATACTCCTTTAACAACTACCGAACAAAATCCAATGGCGCATCAAAGGCGCTGCCATCAACTTTTGTTCTCTCACTTCCTGTTGCGGCCTCAGCCGAATACAAGAGTGCGGTCAAAGACGCGGCGGCGATCGTTCAAGCAATATATGTAGCGCGCGACCTGATCAACACACCGCCTAATGACCTTCCGCCCGCGGAAATGGCACAACGTGCGAAAACCACACTGGCCGGATTGCCCGTCACAGTCAAAATATGGGATGAAAAAGCGTTGAAAGCCGACGGATGTGGCGGCATTTTGGGAGTTGGTCTTGGTTCCTCGCGCCCACCTCGACTAGTCAAAATGACCTATGCACCTAAAGGGGCGTCAGCTCATTTGTCTCTCGTTGGAAAAGGAATCACTTTTGATACTGGCGGCATCTCGATTAAACCTGCCGCAAAGATGCATGAAATGAAGGCGGATATGTCCGGTGCCGCATCAGTAATTGGCGCCATGCAGGCAATTGCAACATTGGGTCTCGTTGTGAACGTCACAGGGTGGATCGCGGTCGCCGAAAACATGCCGAGCGGAACTGCCCAGCGCCCTGGCGACGTCCTCACCACTTTCGATGGCACAACGGTTGAAGTACTCAACACCGACGCTGAAGGGCGACTCGTCCTGGCCGATGCTCTAGGCATGTCAGTTGCCGAAAAGCCTGATCTCATCATTGACGTGGCCACTCTCACCGGTGCGCAGAGAATTGCCCTAGGGCGTCGAATCGCGGGTGTCATGAGCAACACGGATTCTTCTCGAGAACTCGTCGTGACCGCGGCATCGACCGTCGGAGAAGAGGCGTGGCCCATGCCATTGCCCGCTGACCTTCGCGAAACCCTCAACTCCGATACAGCAGACATCGCCAATATTGGCGATGGCATGGGTGGGATGCTCTCCGCTGGAGTATTCCTCCGTGAATTCATTCCAGACACGCAGCCCTGGGTACATATAGATGTGGCAGGTCCTGCCTACAACGATGCCGCCGCCTACGGATACACCCCCAAGGGCGGAACCGGGGCCATGGTGCGGACCTTTGTTCAGATCGCGCAAGATCTAGCCAAGGAAGCGCCAAGCAAGTAAATCCCAACGTCCATAAAATCGGGCTTGCCCCCAGTGTGCCCGTTCGCGGGACGGTGGAAGGATAGGGGTATGACCTCTGCTGATACAACTTCTGTTGATGTAGTAATTCTCGGTGGAGGCAGTGGTGGCTATGCCTGCGCTCTCCGATCAGCGGAATTAGGCCTTTCCGTTGTGCTCATCGACAAAGATAAATTGGGTGGCACCTGCCTTCACCGCGGGTGCATTCCCACCAAGGCACTGCTCCACGCAGCTGAGATTGCTGACTCAAGCAGAGAATCCGCACACTTTGGCGTCAACACAACGCTCCAAGGAATTGACATGCCCAAGGTGAATGAATACCGCGACGGTGTCGTTGGTCGCCTCTACAAGGGACTACAGGGTTTGGTCAAGAGTCGAAACGTCACCTTTGTCGAAGGCGAAGGAAAACTCATTTCACCGAACTCAGTTGAAGTGAATGGACATGTATATACGGGCAAGAATGTGGTGCTCGCAACCGGCTCTTACGCAAAAACAATTCCTGGATTGGAAATCACCGGCAAGATCATGACTTCCGATCAAGCACTTTCCCTTGACTATGTTCCGCAGAGCGTGATCGTTCTCGGCGGAGGTGTCATTGGCGTTGAGTTTGCCAGTGTGTGGAAGTCATTTGGATCCGATGTCACCATCGTCGAGGGTCTCCCTCACCTAGTTCCAAATGAAGATGAAGCCTGTTCCAAGGCACTGGAACGCGCATATCGCAAACGGGGCATCAACTTTATTCTGGGGACGAAATTTGCTTCAGCGACTCAAGATGCTCAAGGCGTCCATGTCACCCTCGAAGATGGCAAAACATTGGACGCTGATCTTCTGCTCGTCGCGATCGGTCGCGGGCCGAACACTGAAGGAATGGGATTCGAGGCCCAAGGGGTGGCCATGGATCGCGGATGGGTTCTCGTTGACCCACGACTACGCACAAACATCCCCAACGTCTTTGCAGTTGGAGATATCACCCCCGGATTGCAACTCGCCCATCGTGGATTCCAGCATGGAATCTTTGTTGCTGAAGAAATTGCCGGTCTTCACCCAGTCGTCATTGACGACATCAACATCCCCAAAGTGACGTACTGCGAACCTGAAGTAGCCAGCGTGGGAATGACGGAAGCGCAAGCCAAGGCAGCCTATGGCGACGATGCTGTCGCATACGAGTACAACCTGGGTGGCAATGGAAAGAGCCAAATACTTGGTACCGCTGGCTTCATCAAGTTGGTCCAGAAAAAAGACGGCCCCGTTATCGGAATTCACATGGTGGGTTCACGAGTCGGTGAACAAATCGGAGAAGCCCAGTTGATCGTGAACTGGGAGGCTTATCCTGAAGACGTGGCCACATTGATTCATGCTCATCCCACCCAGAATGAAGCCATGGGAGAAGCCCACCTCGCCCTCGCAGGAAAACCACTTCACGCCCACGCCTAGTACTCGTTCCATCCACAACCCAAGGAGCAATCCATGTCCGTCTCGG
>CAZVLV010000112.1:0-5560 GCA_964628015.1 uncultured Aquiluna sp.
CTAATCCTGAGGAGATACAGGGAACCTAATTAACCGTGACTTGCGTGGTGACAATCCCGTTTGGCTCAGCAAACTCCACAAATCGAGACTTGGTCATTTGGTCAGCCACCTTGCGTGCGATTGCGATATCAACAGGTGTTCGGAAATCCACCTGATACATGCGAAGGCCTAAATACTTACCGATGGTCAACTCTCTCTTAGCAACAGCTGTGACTTTGTCACTGCCAGTTATGGGGGTTTTCGCTGAGGGTTTCACTCTAGGAATGTATCGAACAATGAGTGAGTCGACCTTCTCAGATGCTGATTGGGCACCCAAAACCGAAGGTGAGAATGTCACTAAGGATGCTCGCGATTGGATTGCTGTGGTTCCACGTGTTACTGCTGCCTGCGCTTTCGACACGCCTCGGGATTTCAAGTAGTCAAGCATGGTGGTCGCCCGCTTCGTTGCAAGTGCTTTCGTTACGCGATTCTTTCCCGTGAGTTCAAAACTTTTCACGGTGACATCTCCTGCAGATTTTCTTGCTAGCTCGGCTATTGCATCGAGTTTTGCCTTGCCTGCCGAATTAAGCGATGCACTATTTCGAGAAAAGAAGATGAGATTTGCGGATGAAGTGGAGAGATCAGGGGTACTCGATGTCGTAGGAATCTTGCTTCCTGCTCCAGTATCGCCGCTCAGAGTGAACCCGATGGCAATGCTGATCGGCAACTGACCTTTACGCACCATATTGATTTGCAGAGTGTGATTTCCTGCCGGTAACTGCGGAACTAAGAAAGATGATGTGAACGTATTGTCATACCCGACAATGCCTGCTCCCACCCATGTTGGCTGAGACAGTACGTAGATTCCTGTGGTGGTTAATCGCTGTAACCCCTCGCCACTGACTGTCATCCGCTGTCCGGGAACAACTTGCTGATTGTTGGAATTAAGCGGACCCACGCCCCGCAATTCCCAATCCGCACCCGCGATACTGAACCCAGAACTTGTAAGTTCCGCTCTTCGAAGTTGGACTGGCGCCCCAGATGCATCTCGGATTTGAAACTCACCCGGTCGAGAAACCTGGTTGGTTGTCACCGGATTTTCCGTCGCGGTGATGTCATCGGGAGCAGATCCTCCGCCTCCGCTTGATCCGCCTCCGCTTGATCCGCCTCCGCTTGATCCGCCTCCGCTTGATCCGCCTCCCGGTGTAGCTATGTAGGTCAACGCATTTGCCAAGGTGACTGATCCGCCCAGGGAAGTGAGGGTTATGTCAACCGTGCCTGCCGACCCCGAAGGGGTAAACATGTAAACCTCGGTTGCACTAAAGATAAAGAATGACGCCGTTCTGCCGCCCACACTCACCGTTTGGGTTGCTTCAAGGTGATTTCCCACGATCCGGATACCGGTCCCTCCCAGAGTGGTTCCTGTCGTTGGGGAAATCAGAGAAATTGTCGGCGCCGCAAAGTAGGTGTAGGCACTTAGTTCAATGGCCACACCACCCGGTGTGGTCACCGTGACATCTACCGTTCCCGAAGCGCCTGAGGGTGTCACAACTCGCAGTTGAGTTGAACCTATATAGGTCACCGATGTTGCGACATTCGAGCCGAACGCTACCGTCGATCCTGTTGTGAAATCCGAACCAAAAATGGTAAGCGTTTGGCCACCTGCAAGCGGACCGCCATCAACACTGAGGGAACTTATATTCGGCTGACCAACATAGGCAAACGGTGTGACTCCAGTACTTGTTCCACAGTTGCTCGTGACTTGAACGTTCACGTTCGTGGGTGAGTTCGAAGGTGCTGTTGTAATGAGCATGACTGAACTAGCGATACTAAATACTGCCGGCCTGCCACCAAAGGTCACGGAAGTTGTACCTGCCAAATTGCTTCCGTTAATTGTCACTGACGTCGTGCCATCCGCGGCACCCATACTGGTTGATAGCGAATCGATGACGGGAACATTACAAGAACCGGTTGTGTATGTGAATGAGTTTGCGAAAGTCGTGGTGCCTTGCCCATTAGTTACGGCAATGGAAGCCACACCAGACACACCAGCGGGAGTAACAAAACTCAACTGACTATCGGAGACCACGCTGACTGAAGTGGCAGCGCTTCCCCCCACCGTCACACCCGTTGTTCCGTTGAAATTTGCTCCCATCAACGTCACGGTGGTTCCACCCCCCGTTGAACCACTCACCGGAGAGAGGGAATCAACCGTTGGTGCGACACTAAATGTCCGTGCGTACAGGAGTCGATTAGGGGAACCAGAACCTGGATTGCCCACAACGTTTGCTGTTGAGCTATTCACCAGCGCTGTGACCACTTGGGCGGGTGTTGCTGAGGTGTTGATCCCCAAGTACACGGCTGCGGCGCCCGCAACGTGGGGAGCAGCCATTGAAGTTCCATTTAACGTAGCCGTGGAAGTCGCGCTGCTAATCCATGCGGAAACAATTGCTGAGCCGGGTGCGAAAATATCAACAACCGAACCGTAATTTGAATAACTGGCTCGACTATCAGTATTTGTGGTCGCACCAACGGTGATGGCAGATTCCTCGCCCGCCGGACTGTAATTGGATGCATCAGCATTGTCATTGCCTGCTGCAACGACGACCGTGATCCCCAGATCAACCAGAGCAGCGACAGCGTCGTCAAGGGACTTGCTGGAGCCACCACCCAAACTCATATTGACCACAGCAGGTTGGCCGTACAAGGCATCCGCGGGTTCGTTGTAACGGTTCGCAATCCAGTTAAGCCCGCTGATTACTCCACTCGTATAGCCTCGACCGCTGCAGTCGAGCACTCGAACTGGCACTAAACCAACATTCTTTGCCACTCCGTATTGGGTACCGCCAACTGTCCCGGCAACATGTGTGCCATGTCCATTGCAATCGATGGTACTTGAACTGCCGCTCACATAAGAAACCCCAGGAATTAGCCGAGCAGAGAAGTCATTGTGTGCATAAATTCCAGTATCAACGATATAGGCCATGACACCCGTGCCGTCGCCTGCACAGGCATAGGTGTTATTCAAAGGAAGTGAACGTTGATCAATTCGGTCAATTCCCCAAGTAACTGGTGTCTGTGCCGTAGGAGTGCAATTAGCCGCTCCAGGATTTGGTGGCGTGGGAGTTGTCGGTGGTGCAATAGATTCGGTGGGGCGAATCTCATATGTGTACCGGCCTGCAAAAGGACCAGAAGTGGGGAACTTATTTGCAATCAATGAACTACTTCCACCATCCACATAGGGGTTAGTGGAGTCTGTACTTCGAACGCGTACAAGGGAATTAGTGCGGTTATTTGGATCGGCATAACCAATGACAAATGTGGGATTGCTCGTTGAACTGGGAGTGCTCACCCGAGAGTAATTAAATTCAAGGTCGATATTGCCGCCACCCTGATTAATGATCACTAATTGAAATGATTGCGACGCCGCCTTACTCGGATACTCACCAACGTTAATCCAATTAACGCAGTAAGCGCTTTGGCCATCTGCGGTGATCGGCCCGTACGTCACCGCACTGCTATTTCGAGTGTCAAGGTCGGTAAAAAGCGGCAAAATCAAGGGTCGAAGCGTGGTGTCAAGATTGATTCCGCTGAATGAACGGAAGTCCCCGAGTCCATCGTCAAAACTGATACCACCGTTATTGTTCACAATTATGGCGTCATATTCGGTGCCAAACCAGTTCACAGCGAATCCCAAATCCAGGGACCCAGTAGAAGCGTCATCTACATTGCCCATGGAATTTGCAACACACCCAGCATCGGACCGCACAGCTGAACTCGAAATACTGACAGGTGCATTGCGCTCGATGTAATCAACACCGGGTTCAACGGACAATGATGCGCGTTGTTGCGCCGTGAGGTCAGCTGTCACACCTTCAATCGGACCCTGCAATAGGGATTCAACACTTACTCCCAAGGCAACTGCACGTGCCTTGACTTCCTCGGCACTCACACCTTCATCGGCAATAATTAAAAACTCTTCGCCTGTTGGTAATGTTTCGGGTTGGGTTGTTTCTGGTTCACTGCTTTCCTGCTGAGCACCCTGGGAAGGCGGCAAGTCGGAGCCATGCGCAGGACTCAATCCCCCGGCAAGGGTCAGAATCATGGTGAGGGACAACGCGAGAGTGGCCCAAGGCTTGAGGGAAGATCCTTGCGAGGCGAATTCACGCCAACTCATAAACCCCTTAACCCTCCTCATTCACGCATTCTAAGCCACATTTGTGTGGTGATCTCGGTGACCTCAACGACTTCCAGCAGGCACAAAGCAGCGCCTCACAATAAGTCCAATCTGCTTGAACAAAGGGATAATCACGTTCTGGCACGAGAAAGAATCATGAAGTACATAGGCTGGGAGTATGAAAACTTTAAGCGGGATGCTTTCCTTGTGTGCGATTGCAGTTATTGGATTAGCGGGGTGTAGCTCGGACTCTCAGAGCACGCCTGAACTCGCTGGTCGTACGTTTACCTCGCAGGAAATCGTGGTGGATAATGCGCCCTCACCAGCCGCCGATCAGGGCACCATTGCCGTCACATTCACCGACGATGGCATCTCGGTCAACGCCGGATGTAACACCCTCTTTGCAAATGCCACATGGGCGGGTGGGGTCATCAGTATTGAAGGCGACACCATGGCTTCCACGATGATGGCTTGTTCTGAGGCACTCATGAGCCAAGATCAGTTCCTCAGCACCTTCTTTACCAGCGATCCGCAATGGTCACTAGAGGGAAATGAACTCACTGTGAGTACGCCAACGGCCACATTAATCCTGACAGAACAATAATTCGAACCCGATAGCCAATATCGGACTTGCACATCAATTTCGAGACAGTTTGCGCCGTGCATGGCAGGCTTACCCCATGTCTGATACCGCTTTGCGTATTTGCCCTTTATGTGAGGCGAACTGTGGCCTGACCCTGACAATTGGTACCCGTGAAGGCACGGGAACCGTGGAGGCAGTCCGCGGCGATAAATTAGATGTGTTTAGCCATGGGTTCATCTGCCCCAAAGGCGTATCACTGGGCGAATTACACGAGGATCCCACTCGTTTGCGTACCCCCTTGGTGCGAAATTCACGCGGCGACTTAGAGCCCACTACATGGGATGACGCATTCGATGTGATCCGCGAACGCCTAGGCCCGATCATTCGTGAATATGGCGCTAACTCAGTGGGAATGTTCCTCGGAAACCCCAATGTCCATAGCCTGTCCGGGGCATTCATACTTCCTGCTCTCATCAAGGCATTGGGCACCGAGAATCGATTCTCTGCCAGCACTGTGGATCAAATGCCTAAACAAGCAGCCTCTGCCATGATGTTTGGAACAGCACTATCCGTCCCCATTCCTGATATTGATCGCACCGACTATTTCCTCATGTTGGGCGCAAATCCATTGGTATCCAACGGTTCCATGATGACATCGGCGGATTTCCCTGGTCGATTACGGGCACTTCGCAAGCGCGGTGGCACCGTGGTGGTCGTTGACCCCATCCGAACTCGAACTGCGGAATTTGCTGATCGGCACCTGACAATTCGGCCCGGCAGTGATGCCATGTGGCTTGCTGCACTTGCCAATATCATTTTCC
>CAZVLV010000113.1:0-5534 GCA_964628015.1 uncultured Aquiluna sp.
GGTGTATGGCACCGTGACCGGTGATCAAATCGGCCAGATTCTTTTGGTTGATGCCTATGCAACATTTGGTCAAGAGGAAGCAGATCAACGTCAGGCTGCCAATCAACAACTTCTCGATGAACTTCTCACGCGAGTTCTCTCGGGCAGTGAGCTTGTTCCCGCTGCTCAAGCAATTGCCGGTACCGCACCGGGTCGTCACTTCCAAATGTGGATGCGGGAGGCCAGTCTTGAGAAGCTGGCACTGGATGCTGGTGCCGCGGGTGTTGTGGAAGATCCCAATGTGGGCGACTGGTCTGCCATGTACACCCAAAACGGTAACCAGAGCAAAGTAGATGTGTTCCAACAACGCAATGTGTTGGTGCGAGTGAACCTTGCTGAAGATGGCAGCGCGCAGGTCAATCAACAATTGACATTGACGAATGCAACACCCCCTGATCGTCCTGAAGGCCCGCCAGAGCGAGTGGGCTACGAAACCATGTGGCTCAAAAACGCGTACATCATGTACGTCCCTGATGCCGCCTTCAATTTCCGTGCGGATTACCCCGTCGGGTTTACTGTTCGCCCATTCCGTGGGCACAAACAACTCGGTGGCGGTTGGGTGGACGATGGCTTTGGTCACCGCATGATTCGTGTGGTGGGTTGGACGCCACCCGGTGGTCAAAGCGCCATGTCGGTTTCCTACACACTGCCGCCCGGCACATTCAGCACGGGCTCCGGGAGCAACTCATTGGTGTATCAACTTCAAGCTGAACCCCAGTCGCTGTTTATTCCCAGTACCTTGACCGTGCAGGTCACTCCGCCAGCAGGTTATGCACCCGTGCGCCAACCGGGCATGAAGATCACCGATGCAACCGCTACCGTGAGTGCCGTGCAAAGCGCTCCGGTCAATGTCTCGATTGCATTCGAGAGATAATCGTGACTTCCGTGACAAGCAGTTCGCTGTCAAGTAGTCGATTGCTGTTTATGCCAGCAATCGTGGGTCTGATTGCCATTGGCTTGCTGTGGCTATTACCCAGTGTCGGTTTATTCGTTGCTTTGGCTGCGTTCGCATTCCTGCCACCGTGGGGACGCACCTATACCGAACGAGCAGTGATCTCGATCATTGTCATGCTGGGTGTGATCGCCATTGTGTTTCCTCGCAACACCGGTGTTCCCATTGATTCGGTCACCGCGCGCATCACCTTCACCGCCTTCATTGTGTTGGCGGTGGGCCTGAGACTGATTCCCAGGCTGCGCGCCGTCGAATTCCCACGGGTGCGGGTAGCCGATGCCCTGATCCTGCTGCTGTTCGTGGGTTCCACCTTCTGGCTGGTGCGCGCCTATATGGGTGCTGATCCCTCCGAAATTCTCAGCGGCCTGTTCTTCAGCGGCTGGGATAACCACGGTCACTTCACCCCATTTGCCAATACCTATATTGATCAGCAAACAGCCTGGACCACCCTCGATGGCAGCACCGCTTGGAATCAGTGGTACCCCGCCCTGCACAGCACACTATGGACGTTGGCGGAAATGGCCGCCGATGGCGACCAGCTCACTCGCATCCAACTCCTGGCCCCGTATGTGCAGTGGACCGCTTTGAGTTTCACCGCTGCCATGGCGGCTATTGTGTGGGTGGCCAGTGACCTGGCAGAGCGGATCACCGGTCGGAACAAGAACACCGCCGCGATCATCGCGATTCTGATTACGGGCGCATTCACCGTCTTAGGCTCACCCGCATTCTTATTCAACTCGGGTTTCACCAACTTTGTCATGGGTGTGGCCCTAGTTCTGGTGGCCAGTTACCTCAGCACCCGAAGTGTGCGCAGCTCGGTCACCCTCGGGTGGTTCATTCTCCCGCTGGCAATCATTGCCTCAATTGGATTGTGGACCCCGCTGGTGCTCGGCTTGGTGCCAGCCGGAGTTGTGGTGCTCTGGCGCCTGTGGAAATACAACAAGTCGTATTCCATTGTGTGGTTGCTGGTCAACCTTGGTGCGGGTGTCATTTTGATTCTTACCCAGTCGCAAGCGATTCTGGGTGCAGAAAGAAATTCCAGCGCATCGGACTTCAATGAATCCATTGGCACCGTCGCTGTGGGCATGACGCAATTCGATGTCGGTATCGCGATTGCATCGCCACTCTTGGCCGTGCTGTTTATGGCGCTGCTGATTCAACGCAAACGCGGAACACTGAGCGTAAGTTTCGCCGGCCCCATTGGTGCGGGTGTCATTCTCGCGGTCATTTTCGCTATGGGTGCTGTTGCCGGCGGAACAGATGTTCTAACTTCCTATTACGTTCTCAAAGTGCTAGATGGCATGCTGCTCACGATCATTCCGGTGATTGCAGCATTCATTGCAATCGGTGCGGCGTTGGTGCTCGCTCAACTCTCTGGTGCGGTGAAAATTCTCGCCACGGCAACGGGTGTGGTGTTCCTTGTTGTTGCATTCGGGTATGTAGGTCCGGTGCCCGAGAATCGCATGGCCACATTCATTGCCGCCCCGGGAATTGAAGCGGGTGTCATTCGAGCAAATGGTGTGGAGAATGAACTTGTTGGCCAGGGGATTATTTCCACCGCGAACACCGCTATTGATACAGGGAACAACCTGAAGTACACCTCACTGCAGTGGGATGGCTCCGGATTACTGGTCAACCTGTGGCTGGGAAGTTTGACCGGAACCCTGTCGGTCGATCAGCGTGATTTCTATGGTGGTCTGCCGCCGTTCCCCTATGACCAGGCCACAATTGAATACACGACCTTCGCACAAACGGTCAACAGGAACCTTGACATTGCCGCGTATTGGTTCCGCCCCGACTCTGGCATTCTGTTGGAAGCTGAGGCACGTAAGTTTGACCCGCAGCGTTTCACCACCGTCAAGGTGATCATTCCGCCGTCCGCCTTGTGTCCCGAGTGTGAGCCAGGGTGAAAAAGTGGGTATCAACAGCCGTGACCGCGGCTGTTGTTGTGGGTGTCGGTGCCAGTTTCCTTGTTCCCCCCGCGACCACCGCTAGTCCCAGTAAGAAACCGATTGCGATCACCGCGGCGCGGGGTGAGCATGCAATTCCGGCAACAGGTTCCACGGTCAGTGGTCGCTGGACCCTGTGGAGTCCAAGTGCCAATGGAACCTCACGCGCATTTATCCAGATGCCGGCCAATCAGGGAACTCCACTTCTGGCTGATTGGAACGGAGATGGCATTGCCACCCCTGGCCGTTATAGCGAGGGTGAATGGTCAATCAGTAATGCAGCAGTAAAAAGTGGAGTGTGGGAAAGTTTCGCGCGCCTAGGTGGTGCGGTGGGTGACATTCCTGTCACTGGGTATCTGTCCGGGGATCGCAAAGCAGATATTGGAATTTTTAATGCGGGTAACTGGCAGTGGCAATTGGCCAATGGAACAACAACTTCCATGACATTCGGTGCCGCCGGCGATATCCCCGTGGTCGGTGACTGGGATGGCAATGGTCGCGATGACATTGGTGTGGTGCGGGGCAACACCTGGATTCTGTTGATCACGGGCATAAAGAAAAAGCCGAAGTTGCCTGATCGCATGCAGGTGGATTTTGACAAGGCGAATGGCATTGCGGTCATTACCTTCAGATTTGGTAAACCCGGTGACAGGTTCGTTGCCGGCGATTGGAATGGCGATGGCGCTGCAACACCGGCCGCAATTAACGCACGATCCGACTGGACTTTCATGTTGGATCTAGAGAAGCCGAAGTTCACCGCCACCGCGAATTACCCGGTCACCCCGGATGCCCTGCCACTTGTTGGTTCACAGGTAACGAGTGCGGGTGAGTGCCCCACTGCCACGCACGCCGCGGTGACATCGGGTAACAGGCTGGCTCGCTTGGTGAAAAAACCGCGAACCCCGCAGGGTGATCGCTCTATTGCGGGGAATCAAGAAATTTTGGCAACCCTGCGCGATGGCCTCGGGTTTGTGATCAGTAACGACACCAACAAGCGATTGCGCACTCGTGCCAATATGCCGTTCACCGATGCCCTGAACACCGAGCGCAATGATGAAGAATCTATTCGCCGTTCAGCTAACTCCGCGTTAGCAGCAGCGATCCTGATGTCCACCATGAAAGACCCGCAGGTCACGCGGGTGAGTAATCAACGCCTGGTGGATTACACCCGCTGGCAGATCCGTTCCATTGCGTGTCAGCACGGAGCAAACAGCAGTAATGGGTGGAGCAATAGTTGGCAGAGTGCGTTGTGGGCGGCCACCGCGGGTCAAGCTGCGTGGTTGATCTGGCCTGATCTGACAAAGAATGAACGCGCCATGGTCGCCAACATGGTCGCAGCGGAAGCCGATGCCGCAGCGACACGGGGTCCGCGGTATTTCCGTGATCGCGCGGGCAAGGAACTCACACCGGGTGATTCCCAAAGTGATTCGGTGAGTTGGGATCTGCTGGCACCCACACTGGGAACGGCCATGATGCCCCGGCACCCGCGCGCCAAAGTGTGGAAGGAATCCGCAATCGCACTGAGCATTGCTGCTTTTGCGCGGCCGGGGGATCTCAACAATGACCGAACAATCAACGGCGTCAACGTGAACCTGCGACTTCCAGGCACCAATGCAAATGAGAATGGCACGGTCACCAATCACGGCAAGGTAAATCCCGATTACACCCAGAATGTGCAGCATTTGTGGTGGGCGGCAACGACCATGCGTGCGGGAAATCAAGGAGTGCCGGAGAGTTTCTTCTTTAATGCCGACATTGTGTATCGCGCATTAGCCGTGGTGAATTTCGAATCACCACCGTATGCCGCGCCTGGTGGCACCGTGTACCAACCGGGCGGCCAGATTTATTACCCCATGGGCAAAGGCTGGGGCACCCGCAGGCCCGCAACATTTGTGGGTGTGGACGGTTTCGCCAATGTGTATTCCGCCCCTGATACCAATGCCGGGTTCTTCCTCGCTGAACACGCATATGACACCCGCGGCATGCAACAACGTTTCACCACCGGTCAGATTTACGCCCCTGGCAATGAAGAAGACTCCTACCGACTGGGTAAAGAGGAGTACGCGCTACAGCAACTTGCTCTCGCGTGGTGGGCGGGTGCATGGAAGTTCGGACCAAAAATGGTTCTGGACACCAAGGCGTATCCGAATATCAGGCTTGACCGCGGTTATTGATTTTTCCGGTCACTCGATTCACGGATAAACGAGTCAATGCCAACATACTTAAGTAAATCTGATTCTTAGGAATTTTCGATGTCCCGGAAAAGCGATCCAGAAAATCAATGGGCACTTCCGTCATGCGCACACCCGCGCGGTGCATGACTTCCAGGCATTCAATAAAGAATGCATACCCGGATGCAGAGAAGTCGTGTGCCAACACTGCGCGCAATGCAACCGGATCGAATGCACGAAATGATGTCGTGTATTCACTGATCCCCATGGGTAGCAGTACGCGAGCGGTGACATTGGCACCGTGGCTAAGAATCCGGCGTGGTAGCGCTGCTTGGTGGGTGCCCCCGCGGGTTCGGGTACCAATGCAAAAGTCAGCACCCTGCACACCGCCCAGCACCGCAGGAATCTGTGAGGGCTGGTGGG
>CAZVLV010000114.1:0-5476 GCA_964628015.1 uncultured Aquiluna sp.
AGAATGAACGTGCCAATAAAAACAAAAGGGCGAAACCTGTAAACACTCCCTCTTCAGTGATCTGCCAGTCTGCACTCTCAGCAATCATTGGCTCACCACGCAATGCTTTGAAAATCGCTACCGCAATCATGATGAATATCGAGAAAACGAAAATGTAGGTGGGGATTGCGAAAAATGCCCCTGACTCTTTAACGCCTCGTAGATTGATGAGAGTTATGAGGCTCACAATCCCAACTGCAAACCACACATTGTGGTCGGCAACAAAAGTTATGGTGGAACCTAAATTTTGAACTGCCGCGGATACTGAAACAGCTACTGTCAGAACGTAATCAACTAGAAGAGCACTCCCAACAAACACTCCCCAACGAGAGCCCAGGTTCTCCGATACAACGTCGTAATCACCACCACCATTCGGATAGGCGCGTACATTCTGACGATAGGAGGCGATAACTGTGAAATAGACAATGACAACTGCCGCTGACACCCATGGCCCAAAGGCGAATAGCGATGCTCCACCCAAAGATAGAACCAACAGAATTTCCTGCGTTGCGTATGCATTTGATGACAGTGCATCGCTTGCATAAACGGGCAATGCGATTCGTTTTGGTAGAAGAGTCTCTGAGATCCTGTCAGTGCGTAAGGCTCTGCCCACCACAACCCTTTTGACGGCATCGGAGAGACCCACGAAAGCGAAGCCTAACCCTCCAGACCAAGCTCGGAGTAATTACTGTGTCGTCGAGGCCAAGGGGTGCGTGTAGCGTGTGCCACGTGCACATAGTCATCATGGGCTGCGGGCGTGTGGGATCTCTGCTCGCAACTCTTCTGGACGAACAAGGTCATTCGGTATCCGTCATCGATCAAGACTCCTCGTCATTTCGAAAGTTGAGCTCATCCTTTTCTGGCACCACTGTGAAAGGTGTGGGATTTGATCGGGAGACTCTGGAAGCAGCGGGTATCGACCGGGCGCATGCTTTTGCGGCTGTCAGCAGCGGTGATAACAGCAATATTCTGGCGGCTCGAGTCGCACGTGAAACTTATGGCGTACCCCATGTTGTCGCCCGGATCTACGATCCTCAAAGAGCCGCTGTTTACCAGAGGCTTGGTATACCGACAGTTGCAACTGTTTCGTGGACGGCCAGTCAGATTATGAAGGCGGTGCTGCCAACTTCAGCCAGCGTGGAGTACACGGATCCGACAGGCTCCATGACATTGGCAGAAGTTCCTCTCTCGGACAGGTGGCTGGGCAAGCCCGTGTCAGAATTGGAGTTCGAATCGGGCGCGAAAGTAGCCTTCATCACTCGCTACGGCACCACTGAACTCCCCACTCGCACGCACGTTCTCCAAGAAGGAGATGCAGTTCACATGCTTTTTCATCCGGAAAATCGGTCAACAATCGAAGATACTTGTCTGCGCCGAGGATCGGATCAGGTGATTTAGCATGAGGGTCGCAATTGCGGGTGCTGGCAAAGTGGGTCGTGCAATCGCTCGTGAGCTCTTACACAACGGACACAGCATTCTCCTGATTGATCGTGATCCTTTGTTGGCGCGGCCCGGCGTGGTCGACGGCGCTGAAACATTGATGGCGGACGCATGCGAACTTAGCGCACTTGAAGTAGCGCGGTTATCCGAATGCGCTGTAGTCGTGGCCGCAACAGGCGATGACAAAGTGAATTTAGTGGTGTCTCTACTCGCCAAAACTGAATTTGGAGTTGCCAGAGTGGTGGCGCGAGTGAATCATCCTAAAAATGAGTGGATGTTTGACGAGTCCTGGGGTGTCGATGTCGCAGTGTCTACACCCAGGATGCTCTCCGCTCTTGTTGAAGAAGCCGTCTCGGTGGGAGATCTAGTGCGACTCTTTACATTCCGTCAAGGTAACGCAGATCTCGTCGAGATAACTTTGGCGGGAGACTCTCCGGTGGCAGGCCAACGCGTGGGAGATCAGAATTGGCCCGATGACACAGCGCTTGTTGCAATAGTCAGAGGTGACCGAGTGATTGCTCCGTCTCCCGATGACCCACTAGAAGTAGGCGATGAACTCATATTTGTGGCTGCCCCTAGCCAAGAGTCTCTGTTGCAATCCATGCTGGGACATGCACCTGCGTCACCTGTTTAGTCAGCTACCTGATGCTGGTTTTCTTCCATTGAGTTCCGCATACACAGGCGCCAGTACTCGATAGGTAAAGTACGCAGCCGCCAAAAACAATGGCCAACCCATAACAATCTTGATGATTCCTAGAGGACCCACAGCCTCGGCCAAGAACAGCGGCAACTGAACAAGAAGCCTGCCAAAGAACAGGGCGACCCAGATCCAACTGGCAGCAGCTGCGGCTCGTCGAAGCATTGGTTCTTTACGCCAGGCTGCACCTGTGCCCGTGAAATATCCAAGGGCTACACCAAGCAACGGCCATCGGATCAGAATGGATATCAGGAACGCACTTCCATAGGCAAGATTGGTGAGCAGGCCTGGGAGAAAGAAATTTTCCGCCCGTCCAGTCCACGCCGTAAATGCCACTGCAATACCTAAACCTAGAAAACCGGCAAGTACCTGCGTGGTCGGATCCCGACGGACAACACGTATGACTAGTACCACAATACCTGCTATCAGTGCCGCAATGACAGCACGCGTTAAGTCATCAGGCCAAATGAGAAATGCGATGATAAAAACCAAGGTGGGCAGACCACTATCAATGAGTCCACGCCAACCCCCAATTGCGCGATCCAAGATCAACCGCTCAGCCCGAATTTCCTCGCGGATTTCCTCGTGATTTACATCGTTCGCCAATTCATCCGCTACCAATTCATCCGCTGCATCTGATCCATCTAGCGGATCTTTCTGTTTACCGAATTCTTCCGTCATGATGACATGGGACGCAATTCGTATCGTGGATTGAAAATTGTCGGTTTTGCTGTATGTAACGTCAAGCGACCGCACACTTTCATTGTGCGGCCTGCAACTATTCCTGGGATCCGTCGGCGTCCTAGCCACACAACATTTATGGAACCGGTTGGATCAGCAAGTTCAATTTCAAGTGCAGGTGATGAATCATGCGCACGAATAGAGAGGACTTTGACCGTTCCCACTACTTCGACTCTTTCCCCTGGCTGACATTGACTGATCTGTGCCACTGAGGCATCGGATGCCGGGTCCCCCAACCTTTCCAAGTGAGCCTGAAAATCGCGATTCTCCGAACGCGTCAGAGCTCGTGAAAGAGCTGATGAAAACTTCCGCGATAGCTGCGAAAAGGTCCCCACATTCATCGAATTTCCGTTATCTCAGGTCCTCGTTCAAATGGATTAGGAACAACCCGCCCAGCATTATCTGGGATCTTTTCCGCCTGTTTCGGCAAATTGAGAACAATCGGAGCGCCTGGAGCCATGGCTGACGCACCCCGAACAACAACTGCTGAACGCAGGCAATCGGTGAGGCGCTGCGCCGCATTCACATCTCTGGCCCCTTGACCCAAGAAAACCGCCCTGAGAAACCATCTAGGACCATCGATTCCAACAAATCTTGCCGGTTGCAATCCAGGATTGTCCCCTTGAGCTTGAATTTGAGCATTTAGTTCAGTTCCCCATGGGCCTTGAATTTCTTCGACGAGCCCGCCCGCTTCATTGATTGACTTAATGATCTGAGCACGCACTTCATCCCACATGCCCCCAGATTTTCGAGCAGCATATGGATGAATCTGCATACCGGAGTTTCCATCCTTGAGTGTGAGCTGCGTTATGCGTCCGCTTGCCTGATCCGCCTGTACCTGGAGCTCTACACCGGGAGGAACAGCCAGAAGTAATCCTCCGAGATCAACGCGATTAATGCCTTCAAAAGTCGCTTCTGATTCGTCGAAGGGACCGTCTGAGCGCAATTGAGTGTGCATAAGTGAATTTTGGTTGGGATCTGTCACGCGCTAAGTCTTACATCAGCCATTGGCATGTCCACCAGTGGATCCGAATCCGCCCACCGACCTTATGGATTCAGGGAGATCAGCAACTTCATGGACAACTACATGTGGGAGTTCGAGGAAAACAAGTTGCGCGATTCTATCTCCGCGTTGAATTGCAAAATCAGAACTTCCCCCATTCATTCCAATGATTGAAATCTCACCTCGATATCCAGCATCGATGGTTCCTGGTGAATTGATGAGTGTGAAGCCATGTCGAAGCGCTAGCCCACTACGCGGATGCACTAATGCCACAAAACCGTCGGGAAGGGCAATGGCCACACCAGTAGGAATGAGGGCCCTTTCCCCTGACTTGAGTGTGACCGACTCACGTGAGTAAAGATCAAACCCTGCATCGCCAGGCATTTCTCGATGAGGCAGTGGCAAATCTTGATCAAGGCGTGTAATTAACACATTTAAGACTCGTTTCACGGATTAACCTCAAATTCAGATCCATGGGAGAGATCAGCATCCGCCATGTCGCTCCATTTGCTCGATTTATCCGATACTGCGGCTGCCACCTCGGTCTGGTTTCCATTTCTGACAAAATGCTCGAGCTTTACCTGAACAAAGAGCGCCTTGGCCTCGATGGCAATGGGCCCATCGGGATCGTTCATATGGGCTCGCGCTGCCGTATAAACCTTTCGACCGTGCATTGCCTCAATGGATGCATGAATATACAGCGTTGTACCTACTGGAACAGGTTTTCGAAAATCACATTCGAGCCTACCCGTTACAGCAGGAACCCCTAATAGCCAATTAAGGGAACCGAGGATCTCATCTATGGCTGCCGAAAGCAGGCCACCGTGTGCTAATCCGGGCGCACCCTGATGATCATCAGTGACGGTAAAAACTCCCTGAGCTGTTAATCCTTCACCCGCGGTAATTTGCATGTGTAACCCAGAAGGGTGATCAACCCCACATCCATAGCACCACTTGTAATGGATAGGAATCGATTCCCCCGGAATGGGGGCCGATGAACTGCGAATTGGGACAAAAGTGCCATCGCGGGAAATGTCATCCATCACAGACTCACCCTACTCTCCACTCTTACACTCGTATCGTGACTGGAAGAAACGGCACGACCATGAGATATCGTGAACGAGTTTATCCTCGCGCGACCACCCTATTCGTTTTGATACTTTTCGTAATCATGATTTCCATCGCCTATGCAGCTGCGCTGAGCCCAACGATCGGTTGGATCATGTTTCTCGGTGGAACCGCTTTTTTGCTCATGGCTTTGTGGTTTTCTTCCCCCATCATTACTGTGCACGATGATCATGGAGTCGCTGTGTTAACTGTGGGCAAAGCATCAATACCCTTGGGGTTCCTAGATGACCCTCGAATACTTGACAGGACGGAACTCAAGCAGATACAACGTGGACACGTTGGTGATACAGCATTTCTCACCATTCGTGGGAATTTACCCGCTGTTGCCCTTTCGATTACTGATCCAGAGGATCCACATGAATTATGGGTCTTTTCCTCTCGTAAGCCCCTTGCTGTGATCGCATCCTTGAGTCTTGGTGATGTCACTT